>JANMZS010000103.1:0-15834 GCA_031383535.1 Flavobacterium sp. | reverse complement strand
TTTGTGCTTTCTGATGTCAATAATTATATTACTTTTTTCAAAACTTTTATATTCATGAGTTACCTTCATTAAAAAAGATACCAAATCGCCTTGAGTATCCTTAATACAAATAGTATGTCCTTTTTGATCGACTTTCATGGTAAAAAAATTATTGTATTGCTAATTTATACAAATATTTATATCAATGCAATTAATTAGGTAAGAAAAACTATTGAATTTTTGATGCCAATAAATAAATAACCGCCATGCGAATCGCAACTCCATTTTCGACCTGATTCAAAATTACAGACTGTTTTGAGTCGGCAACATCAGAGGTTATTTCTACTCCTCGGTTTATAGGTCCTGGGTGCATAATTACTATTTCTTTATTTAAAGAATCTAGCAGCACTTTATCAAGTCCATATTGTTGTGCATATTCTCTAGTAGATGGAAAATAATTCACATCCATTCTTTCATTTTGGACACGAAGCATATTGGCTACATCACACCATTCTAAGGCTTTATGTAAGTTTGATTCTACGGTTACTCCAAGTGATTCTATGTGTTTTGGGATTAATGTTTTTGGTCCGCAAACTTTGACTTCAGCACCAAGTTTTTGCAAAGCATATATGTTGGAAAGTGCTACCCTTGAGTGCAGAATATCACCTACAATCACCACTTTTTTACCGCCTACATCACCCAATTTTTCCCGGATTGAATAGGCATCAAGGAGTGCTTGAGTAGGATGTTCGTGAGAACCATCCCCGGCATTAACAATACTTGCTTTTACATTTTGTGATAAGAAATGTGCTGCACCAGCATTGGCATGTCGCATGACTACCATATCTACTTTCATCGAAAGAATATTATTTACCGTATCTATTAAGGTCTCTCCTTTTTTTACCGAAGATTGTGCCGCCGAAAAGCTTATCACATCTGCAGACAATCTTTTTTGTGCTAATTCAAAAGAGAGCTTAGTTCGGGTACTGTTCTCGAAAAAGATATTAGCTATAGTTATATCTCGTAGCGAAGGCACCTTTTTTATCGGGCGATTGATAACTTCTTTAAAATGATCGGCAGTTTCAAAAATAAGGTTTATATCTTTTTCGGTGATATATTTTATTCCTAATAAATGATGTACACTAAGCTCGCTCATTTTTATTACTTATTTATTAATTAAATAAATGGCATCTTCACCATCTTGTTCTTCCCAGCATACTTTTACCTTTTCGTCGTTTATGGCATCCACCTGACGACCACGATAGTCTGGTTGAATTGGCAAATGGCGGCTGAAACGGCGGTCTATTAGTACCAATAACTCTATTTCAGAAGGTCTTCCAAACGATTGTATGGCAGTTAAAGCTGATCGAATGCTTCTACCTGTAAATAAAACATCGTCAATAAAAACAACTTTTTTATTTTCGACTATAAAATCAATTTGAGTTTTATTTGCTTCTAAAGGTTTACTGGTTCTTCGAAAATCATCTCTAAAAAAAGTGATGTCAAGATATCCTAAAGAAATATTTGAAATTTTATATTCATTTTCCAACAAATCTTTAAGTCTTTCTGCTAAAAAAGTACCCCTAGGTTGAATACCCACTAATATAGTTTCCGAAAAATCAAGATGTTTTTCGATTAACTGACAAGCCAAACGATGCAGAATAATATTAACTTCCTTTGAAGTGAGCAATATTTTTTGACTCATAGTGAAGGGTTGTTTGGGCTGTAAAGATATAATTTTTTTGACAAACAGCGAATTTGATTCTTTGAAAAATGAAAACATAAATTGTTTATAATTAAATTCACCCTCTTTATAAGGTAGAACTGATTTTGTTACTTTTGAAAATATCGCTTTTACTTATTCAAAACAAGAAAGCAAAACCTTTTTTTAAATGGGCGTTACCTTATCAGGTCGGGCTTTTCGCTTCAATCTTTTGTTTTTTAAAGAAAAAAACAAAAGGATTTACACTTCAATCCCTAACGCAAAATTAGCTGCGTAAGATGAATTTAAATTTGAACATTAAACTTGCAGAAGGTTATTCCAGTAATTATCAAATTGCGAGAGTATTAACTGAAAATTTTGTTATAAAATAGATTAATCCCGTTAGGGATTTAATTTGGGTAGAAAAAAATTATTGTTAACCAAATAAGTCCCGTAGGGACGATATAAAATGGCAAACACCTACACACAAATTCACGTACAATTCGTTTTTGCGGTAAAATATCGCAATGGTTTAATACAACCATCATTCAAAGATGAATTGTATCGATATATTTCAGGAATTTTAAAACCTCATAACCACAAATTATTAGCTATAAACCGAATGCCAGACCACATTCACATACTCATTGGAATGAGACCAACACAATCAATTTCTGATTTGATGCAAGATATCAAAGGAAATTCATCAAAGTGGATAAATGAAAAGAATTTTTTGAAAGTGAAATTTGAATGGCAAGAAGGTTATGGTGCTTTTTCCTATTCAAAATCACACGTTAATAACGTAATTGATTATATCAAAAATCAAGAAAAGCATCATGAAAAAGAATCATTTAGAGATGAATATTTGAAATTTTTAAAGGCTTTTGAGATTGAATACGATGAACGTTATATTTTCAAAGACCTTATATAAATATCATCCCTAAAGGGATTTTGCTATTGTGAAAATCACGATTTGCTACCCAAATTAAATCCCTAACGGGATTAATATTGTTGGTAAAATAAAATATATAAATATTCAATCTATAAAAGATTGTTATTATTGGAATTCATTTGTTTCTAAAAAATAATCCCTAACGGGATTAATATTGTTGGTAAAATAAAATATATAAATATTCAATCTATAAAAGATTGTTATTATTATTGGAATTCATTTGTTTCTAAAAAATAATCCCATAGGGATTAAATTTGGGTAGAAAAAAAATAACATAAATGAATAAAGTCCCGTAGGGATAATATAAAATCACGAATTATCTAACGAAATTATTTCAACAAAGGAAATCCCGCTACATTGCAGCGGGATTAAATCTATTTTCTATCAGTCTATCCTCTTTTTTCTTTTTCAAGAATACATTTTTGTTCTCAACTCCTGAACTTTTTCATCCTCAAGATAATCATCAAAAGTCATGTATCGATCTATGACGCCATTAGGTGTCAACTCGATGATTCTATTTCCAACTGTTTGTGCAAACTCATGATCATGAGTGGTGAAAATAACTGAGCCTTTATAGTTTTTCAAAGAATTATTAAAAGCGGTAATCGACTCCAAATCTAGGTGATTTGTAGGCTCGTCGAGCATTAACACATTGGCTCGTTCCATCATCATTCTTGACAACATACAACGCACTTTTTCTCCTCCCGATAATACATTGCAGGTTTTTAAAGCTTCTTCTCCAGAAAAAATCATTTTCCCTAGAAAACTACGGATATTTACCTCATCGCGTTCTTCTTCGGTTTTTACCCATTGGCGCAACCAGTCCACTAAAGAATAATCATTTTCAAAAAAAGAATGATTATCACCCGGCAAATAGGCTTGGTTGGTGGTTACGCCCCAATCGAAAGTACCAGTATCCGCTTTTTGATTGGCATTTAATATTTCATAAAATGCAGTAGTAGCTCTAGAATCTTTAGAAAAAAGAACAATTTTATCTCCTTTGGCCATATTTAAATCAACTCCCTTAAACAATAAATCGCCATCGATTGTTGCGCTTAAATTCTGAACATTCAGTATTTGGTCACCCGCTTCACGTTCTTGGTCAAAAATAATAGCGGGATAACGACGACTTGAGGGTTTAATTTCAGAAATATTCAATTTGGAAATCATTTTTTTACGCGAAGTAGCTTGCTTTGACTTGGCTACATTCGCAGAAAAACGACGGATAAACTCTTCCAATTCTTGCTTCTTTTCTTCGGCTTTCTTATTTTGTTGTGCTCTTTGTTTGGCTGCTAACTGGCTAGATTCATACCAGAAAGTATAGTTTCCTGAATAATGATTTATTTTTCCGAAATCAATATCCGAAATATGGGTACACACAGCATCCAGAAAGTGACGGTCGTGTGATACTACTATTACTGTGTTTTCATAATTTGCTAAGAAATTTTCTAACCAAGCAATGGTTTCAAAATCTAAGTCGTTGGTGGGTTCATCCATAATCAATAAGTCAGGATTGCCAAAAAGGGCTTGAGCCAAAAGCACACGCACTTTAATTTTACCTTCTAAATCACCCATTAAGGTATAATGATTATCTTCTGATATGCCAAGATTAGAAAGCATCGAAGCAGCATCTGAATCTGCATTCCAACCGTTCATTTCTTCAAATTGCACTTGTAGTTCTCCTATTTTATCTGCATTTGCATCATCATAATCAAGATAAAGCGCATCCATTTCGGTTTTTACTTTATATAAAACCTTATTTCCCATCATGACAGTTTCAAGTACCGTATGTTCATCAAACATATTATGATTTTGGTTCAAAACCGACATTCTTTTACCAGGTTCTAAATGAACATGTCCTGAGGTAGGATCCATATCACCTGCAATTATTTTCAGAAAAGTAGATTTTCCAGCACCGTTGGCTCCAATCACTCCGTAAATATTGCCATGCGTAAAAACGGTATTTACTTCGTCGAACAAAATGCGTTTGCCAAATTGAACGGATAAATTATTGATTGATAACATGAATTTGTGTTTTTTATAATTTTTGCAAAAGTACAAAAAAAAGCTATTTTTTCGAACTCTAGAAGAACAATTACAGGTCAAACGCATTTGAAGCCTATGAATTATACGCCGAGAGAAGAGACATCCTGATATAAAGCCCAGTTTTTTTAAGACAGGAAACTTTATAAAAGATATAACGAAAAGCGGGAGTAGAAGTAATAAAAACTAGAAAATGACTGCTTCTGATAATCAATAAATTAAGACTGCAAAAAATAGTTTGCTTATTAAGATAAAAGCATTACTTTTGCAGTCCTTTTGGCGGTCAGCGTTTCCTTAAGGATTAAACTAAATTTTACAAACAACTTCTGTTTTTTTCACCGCATTAAGAAACACAGAAAAAACAGAATACAAATTTTTAATCAGCATGTCTGAAATAGTAAAATCACAAGAAGAGTTTTTAGCAAATTTTAACTGGCATAACTTCGAAGAAGGTATCGATGCAGTTGACGAAAAAAACTTATTAGAATTCGAAGAACTAGTTTCAAAAACTTTTATTGCAACAGATCAAGAAGAAGTAGTTGAAGGAATCGTTGTTAGAATTACAGATAGAGACGTTATCGTTGATATCAACGCAAAATCGGAAGGGGTTATTTCTTTAAACGAATTCCGTTACAATCCAAACTTAAAAGTAGGTGACAAAGTAGAAGTATTAATTGACATCCGTGAGGATAAAACAGGTCAATTGGTATTATCTCACCGTAAAGCACGTACTATCAAATCATGGGATAGAGTTATTTCGGCTAACGAAACAGGTGAAATTGTTACTGGTTTTGTTAAATGTAGAACCAAAGGGGGTATGATCGTTGACGTTTTCGGAATCGAAGCGTTCTTGCCAGGTTCACAAATTGATGTGAAACCAATCCGAGATTATGATGTATATGTAAATAAAAACATGGAATTCAAAGTAGTGAAAATCAACCACGAATTCAAAAATGTTGTTGTATCTCACAAAGCGCTTATCGAAGCAGATATTGAAGTACAGAAAAAAGAAATCATTGGAAAATTACAAAAAGGACAAGTATTAGAAGGGGTTGTTAAAAACATTACTTCTTATGGTGTCTTTATTGATCTTGGTGGTGTAGATGGATTAATCCACATTACTGACCTTTCTTGGTCAAGAATAAACCACCCATCTGAAGTTCTTGAATTAGATCAAGTGCTGAATGTGGTAATCCTTGATTTTGATGATGAGAAAACAAGAATCCAATTAGGATTGAAACAATTAAACGCTCACCCTTGGGATGCTTTGGATGCTAATTTAGTTATTGGCGATAAAGTAAAAGGTAAAGTAGTTGTAATCGCTGATTACGGTGCTTTTATCGAAGTTGCTGAAGGTGTTGAAGGTTTAATTCACGTTTCTGAAATGTCATGGTCTACACATTTACGTTCTGCTCAAGATTTCGTAAAAGTAGGAGATGTTGTTGAGGCAGTTATCTTGACTTTAGACAGAGATGATCGTAAAATGTCAATGGGTATCAAGCAATTAACGCAAGATCCTTGGACAGACATCACGGGTAAATATCCAGTAGGTTCTAAACATACAGGAATCGTTAGAAACTTTACCAACTTTGGAATTTTCGTAGAACTTGAAGAAGGAATCGACGGATTGATTTACATCTCAGACCTTTCTTGGACTAAGAAAATCAAACACCCATCTGAATTTGTAAATGTGGGTGAAAAATTGGAAGTAGTAGTATTAGAATTAGATGTTGACGGACGTAAATTATCTTTAGGCCACAAACAAACTACTGATAATCCTTGGGATCAATACGAAGGTTCATTTGCAGTGGGAACTATCCACTCAGGTGAAATCTCTGAAATTGTTGACAAAGGCGCTACTGTAGAATTTGGTGAAGATATCGTTGCTTTCATTCCTACTCGTCACCTTGAGAAAGAAGACGGTAAGAAATTGAAAAAAGGCGAAACAGCTGAATTCAAAGTAATCGAATTCAACAAAGAATTCAAAAGAGTAGTTGCTTCTCACACTGCCATCTTCCGTGAAGAAGAAGAGAAAGCAGTAAAAGCGGTTGCCGAAGCTGTTGCTTCTGCTACAAATGCTCCAGCTTCAACTCTTGGAGATAATAATGATATTTTAGCTGGATTAAAAGCTAAAATGGAAAAAAGCGAGAAAAAGAAATAATCTTTGAATCGTTTGAATATAGAAATCCTCACAGCAATGTGGGGATTTTTTTTGTATTTTTTTTGCTAATTAGGAATTGAATTCCTAATTTAGCATAATGATAGAAAGAACGATTACTCCAAAAGTATTAGAATTACTAGAAAAATTCCCCATTGTAGCCATAACAGGGCCAAGACAATCAGGCAAAACAACTTTGTCTAAGATTGTAAAACCCAACTATAAATATGTCAACTTAGAAAATTTATCGGATAGAGAATTTGCAAAAACAGATCCAATGGGTTTTTTGCAAACCTACCAAAATGGCGTTATTATAGATGAAATTCAAAATGTACCTAGTTTGTTTTCCTATTTGCAAGTCGTAACTGATGAAAGAAATAGAAACGGCGAATACATCATCACAGGTTCACAAAATTTTTTGATGATGGAACAAATTTCGCAATCGCTTGCAGGAAGAGTAGCCTTGTTTACACTTTTGCCTATGTCAATTCAAGAATTAGAAAATACAGCATACAAACCAATATCTTGGGAAGATTATGCGTTGTCTGGTTCGTATCCGAGAAAGTTAACGCAAGACATTAATGCATCCGATTATTACGAAAATTATATAAAAACATACGTTGAAAGAGATGTTCGATTGCTAAAAAACATTTCGGATCTCGATTTGTTTCAAAAATTCATCAAATTATTAGCGGGTAGAGTAGGGCAATTGTTTAATCAAAGTAGTTTGGGAAATGAATTGGATTTAGATAACAAAACGATAAATTCTTGGTTTACGCTTTTAGAAACTTCTTTTTTAACTTTCAAACTGCAGCCGTATCATTCTAATTTTAATAAGGTGATTATAAAAACACCAAAAATTTATTTTCACGATACGGGTTTATTATGTTATTTATTAGGAATTCACAATAAGGAAGATTTAGAATTGCATTTTGCCAAAGGAAATATTTTTGAGAATGTAGTGATTTCCGAAATGTTTAAAAATAGTATAAACCAAACAACGAAATCAAAAATGTATTTTTGGAGAGATAAATCTCAAAACGAAGTAGATTTGATTGTTGAAAATGGGCTAAGCCTACATGCCATTGAAATCAAATCTGGAAAAACCATCAATCAAAACTTTTTTAAAGGGTTAGATTATTTCAAAAAATTAAAAACCGACACCCAACTTCATTTGATTTATGGTGGAACTGAAAGTCAAGAACGGACGAATTATAAAATAAGTTCTCTTTTTAGTTTGCCTAAAATTCAATAAATAATTCATAATTCCTATATTTGCCACTTAAATCTTTCAAAATGAAAAAAATCTATTTTTTACTACTAGCTTTTAGCTTTTTTACTACCGCAAACGCTCAGATTGTGAATATTCCTGATGCGAATTTTAAGGCGAAGTTGTTGGCTGCGAATGCTACTAATTATATAGCACAAAACCTTTCAGGTGCTAATTTTAAAATTGATACTAATAATGATGGAGAAATTCAAGAAAGTGAGGCTTTAAATGTAAGTTTTTTGGGAGTGTCTGGGATTTTCAATGGTGCTAACAATATAGCTGATTTAAATGGAATTCAAAAATTTATAAATCTAAAAACTTTAGATTGTTCAAGAAACAAATTAAGCTCTTTAAATGTTTCTTCGTTAGTCCAGTTGACTTCTTTAGATTGTTTAAGTAATCAATTAACTTCTTTAAATGTTTCTTCAACGGTAAATTTAACGTCTTTAGATTGTAGGTTTAACAAATTAAACTCTTTGGATCTTTCTTCATTAGTCAAATTAACATCTTTAGAATGTTCTCATAATCAAATAATTTCTTTAAATCTTAACTCTTTGGTTAATTTAACTAAATTATATTGTGATAATAATCAATTGAATTCTATAGATGTTATCTCCTTGGTCAAATTGACACAATTAGATTGTAGTTATAATCAATTGACCTCATTAAATTTATTAAGTTTAACTAATATTCAAACCCTGCGTTGTTGGTATAATAAATTAACCTCATTAAATTTAACAGGCTTAACTAATCTTCAAACTTTGCAATGCGCCAATAATCTATTGACTTCATTAAACCTAGGAGGCTTGACAAAACTGTTTAACTTATATTGCGATAATAATCAAATTGCTAATTTAGACTTAGGTATTTTGCCTAGTCTTGGCGGTGAAATAAGTTTTTCTAATAATAAACTAGAAACACTTTTTATTAAAAACGGAATTAATAATAATTATCTAGGTTTCTCAGAAAATCCCACTTTAAAATATATTTGCGTTGATGATTCAGAACTCGCAAGCATACAAATACGGGTAACGCAATACGGTTACACCAATTGCCAAGTCAATTCTTATTGTTCCTTTGTACCAGGAGGTACTTTTTATACCATTCAAGGCAATCAAAAACTGGATAGTAACAAGAATGGTTGCGATGGTAATGATATTATAATGCCAAATCTCAAATATTCCATTACCGATGGCACCACAACAGGAAGTTTAATTTCCAACGCATCAGGAAATTATTCTATTCCTGTTCTAGCAGGAACGCATACCATAACTCCAAAATTAGAAAATCCTAGTTATTTTACTGTTTCGCCAACAACAGTAAATATTACATTTCCAACACAAACGAGTCCGTTTACTCAAAACTTTTGTATTACGCCCAATGGTGCAAAACCTGATTTAGAAGTTACATTATTACCACTGCAACCTGCAAGACCTGGTTTTGATGCAAAATACAAATTAGTCTATAAAAATAAAGGAAATACAACCCAATCGGGTTCTGTCAATTTAAGTTTTAGTGATTCGGTTTTAGATCTAGTTGTTGCTAATCCTGTTGCAACAACCCAAACTACGAATAACTTGTCTTGGAATTTTACCACTTTGCAACCTTTTGAAACCCGTGAAATCAGCTTCACGATGAATGTGAATTCCCCAATGGAAACTCCTGCTGTAAATAATGGTGCTATTTTGAACTTTACCACCGCAATAACATCATCCGCTACAGACGAAACACCAACAGACAATACTTTTACTTTCAATCAAACGGTAGTCGGTTCCTATGACCCCAACGACAAAACTTGTCTAGAAGGAACTGTAATTACTCCAGCGTTGATTGGTCAATATGTACATTATATGATTCGTTTTGAAAACACAGGTACTTTCGCCGCCACAAATGTAGTAGTAAAAGATATGATAGATTTAACAAAATTTGATATTTCAACTTTGATTCCAACCAGTGCAAGTCATTCTTTTGTTACCAATATTTCTGCGGGTAACAAAGTAGAGTTTATCTTCGAGAACATCAATCTTCCTTTTGACGATGCCAATAATGATGGTTATATCGCTTTCAAAATAAAAACCAAACCAACACTTGTGGTCAACGACAGCTTTACCAACGAAGCCAATATCTATTTCGATTATAATTTCCCGATTCTTACCAACAAAGCAATTTCTACATTCAAAACATTAGGAACACAAGATTTTGATTTTGACCGTTATTTTACGGTGTATCCAAATCCTGCGAAGAGTGTTTTGAATATCACAACAAAAGAATCCATCAACACCCAATCGATGCAAGTTTACAGTACGTTGGGGCAATTGGTTTTGGCTTTGCCTAATGCTCAAAAAGTGTGGACAATTGATGTTTCCAGTTTGAAAACTGGCAATTATTTCATCAAAATAAAAACGGATAAGGGGAGTTCGAGTGCACAGTTTGTGAAGGAGTAAACACTTTTATACCTATAATAAAGCCACGAATTCACGAATTATAGTAGTTTAATTCGTGAATTCGTGGCTTATAATAATATCAACTTATATGACTTATATGGTTCAAGATTTTACCTCAAACTAGCACCCAATTCTGTTTCGAAATTCTTTTGTAATTTGCTCATGATTTTGTCGATTTGAACATCGGTCAAAGTTTTTGAATTATCTTGAATGATAAAACTCACGGTGTATGATTTCTTGCCTTCAGGTAGATTCTTGCCTTGGTACACATCAAATAAGCCAATGTCTTTTAAAAATGATTTCTCAGTTTGTCGTGCAATAGCATAAACAGATTCAAAAGTTACATTCTCATCAAGCAATAAAGACAAATCTCTTCGCACTTCGGGATATTTTGGAATCTCGATGAATTTGATTTTATTAGAAAGTAATTTTAAAATTAAATCCCAATTAAAATCGGCATACAAAACTTCTTGCTTTATGTCGAAATGTTTTAGGATAGATTTTTTTACCACACCATATTCTACCAAAATATCATTTCCAAAACCGATTGCGATTCCTTCCGAAAAAACATCAGATGCTATCGGAAGATTTTGTGTTTTTTGAATTCCTAATCTCGAAAGCACAGCATTAATATATCCTTTGAACAAAAAGAAATCGGTTGGTTTTTGTGTGTTTGTCCAGCTTTCTTGAGTTCTATTTCCGGTAATAAACATTGTCAAATGTTTGTGTTCTTCATGACCAGCTGAAAATTTATGATAGGTTTTTCCGAATTCAAAAAATTTTAAATCTGAATTTCGACGATTGATATTATAGGATAACGCCTCTAATCCTGAAAACAACAATGATTGACGCATGGTGGACAAATCATTACTCAATGGATTTAGCATCGTTACATTGTGTTCCTTTTTCAACATTTCTGACAATTCAACATAGAAAGGGGTTGTAAGTGAATTCGCCATCATTTCATGGAATCCTTGTGCATTCAATTGGGTCGCAATGATGTTTTGCACTTTATAATCTTCTGTTCTTGGTGCTATAGCAACTGTAGCATTTAGTTTATCCGAAAATTTGATGTTGTTATATCCGTATACTCTAAGAATTTCCTCAATAACGTCAATTTCTCTTTGCACATCGACACGATAAGCGGGAATTACCAGTCCTAATCCAGCATCCGATACACTATTAACTTTGATTTCAAGTGAAGCCAAAATGTTTTTGATGATTTCTTTCGGTAATTCTTGACCAATAATTTTCTTGACATTATTGAAATTTAATACCACCGGAAAATCCTCAATTTTCTTTGGATACACATCTTTAATATCTGAGGTTATTTCGCCACCAGCTACTTCTTGAATCAACAACGCTGCCCGTTTTAGAGCATATTCTGTGATGGTTGGATCTATTCCTCTTTCAAATCGAAAAGAAGCATCAGTGTTTAATTGATGTCTTTTGGCACTTTTACGAATACTTACTGGATTGAAATAAGCACTTTCAAGAAATATAGAAGTGGTAGTTTCTGAAACTCCTGAACCTTTTCCGCCAAAAACTCCCGCAAGACACAAAGGTCCTGAATCATCACAAATCATTAAATCTTCTTCATGCAATGTTCTTTCGATATCGTCAAGAGTGGTAAATTTTGTTCCCGTAGCAAGTGTTTTTACATGAATTTTTCCGTTGATTTTGGCTGCATCAAAAGCATGTAATGGCTGCCCTAATTCGTGTAACACATAATTGGTAACATCGACAATATTATTTTTTGGATTTAGACCAATAGATTTCAGTCTGTTTTGCAACCAAACCGGTGACGGTTTTACTGTAATTCCTGATATTGTTACGCCGCAATACCGAGGTGCTAGTTTAGCATCTTTAATGTTTACATCAATTTTTAAAGTTCTCTTATCTACTCTAAAATTACTAACCGAGGGAGATATAAGCTCTACTTTAATGCCTGTTTGCAATAAACCCGCTCTTAAATCTCGTGCAGTTCCAAAATGGCTCATGGCATCGGCACGATTTGGGGTTAGACCAATTTCAAAAATTTCATCATTTTCTATCTTAAAAACGGTGGCTGCAGCAGTTCCTGCTTTTATAGAAGAATCAAGAATCATAATACCATCATGACTTTCTCCTAAACCCAGTTCGTCTTCGGCACAAATCATTCCATAACTTTCTTCACCTCTTATTTTGCCTTTTTTGATTTGAAAAGCATTACCGTCTTTGTCATATAAAGTAGTTCCAATGGTGGCAACAGCTACTTTTAGACCCGCTTTAACATTACTTGCTCCGCATACAATTTGAACTGGGGTTCCATCTCCCAAATCTACCGTTGTTACTTTTAATCTATCGGCATCAGGATGTTGCACACAAGTCAATACATGACCTACAACCACTCCTTCTAGTCCTCCTTTTACAGATTGGTATTTTTCGACAACTTCAACTTCTAAGCCTAAATCGGTTAATAAAGCCGCTGTTTCGTCTGATTTCCAGTCTATTTTGATGAATTGTTTTAACCAGTTGTATGATATTTTCATTTTATAAATAAGTATATTTTCAAGTTGGCAAAGATAATTATGAATTGTCAATTTTCAAGTAACAATTAACTAATATAATTCCAAATATTTTTCTTCTTTGTTAGTTCTATAAATGCAGTTCTCATGATGACATGTTCCCGTTTTTGCATGGGTGCGTCATCCTTGAGAATTTTTGTTGCGTAACTACGAGCTAATTGTAAAATATCTCGATCACGAACAATATCCGCAATTTGAAGATTGAGCACTCCACTTTGTTGGGTTCCCATCAAATCGCCTGGACCACGAAGTTTGAGATCTACTTCGGCAATTTCAAAACCATCATTAGTTTTGACCATGGTTTCCATTCTAGTTTTACTGTCGGCACTTAGTTTATGGCTCGTCATCAGGATGCAATAACTTTGCTCGGCACCCCGACCCACACGACCCCGAAGTTGATGCAGTTGTGATAACCCAAAACGTTCGGCACTTTCGATAATCATTACGCTTGCATTCGGAATATTAACACCAACTTCAATAACAGTTGTGGCGACCATAATATTAGTTTTGCCATAAGCAAAGCGTTTCATTTCGGCATCTTTATCGGCGGGTTTCATCTTGCCATGAAGGATAGAAATGGAATAGTCTGGCAAAGGAAAATCACGAGAAATACTTTCGTAACCATCCATTAAATCTTTAAAATCCATTTTTTCTGATTCTTGAATTAATGGATATACAATATATATTTGGCGTCCTAAGGCAATTTCATCCCGAATGAATTTCCACACTTTTAATCGGTTACTATCAAATCGATGCACGGTCTGAATCGGTTTTCGACCTGGTGGTAGTTCGTCTATTACGGAAATATCCAAGTCTCCATATAGGCTCATGGCTAAGGTTCTTGGAATAGGAGTGGCGGTCATGACCAAAACGTGTGGAGGAATATGTTCTCCTTGAATCGTGTGGTTGGTTTTCTTCCAAAGTTTTGAACGTTGTTCTACTCCAAATCGGTGTTGCTCATCGATAACAGCTAGTCCTAAATTATGAAACTTTACCTTATCTTCTAAAACGGCATGAGTACCAATCAAAATGTGTAAACTGCCATTTTCTAGCTCTTCGTGAATTGTTTTTCGAGCCGCAGTTTTGGTAGAACCAGTAAGGATTTTGATATTAATATTCAAACCTTTGGCTAATTCAGTCAAACCATTAAAATGTTGGTTAGCCAATATTTCGGTTGGTGCCATCAAGCAAGATTGAAAACCGTTGTCCAAAGCAATCAGCATACTCAATAGTGCTACAATAGTTTTTCCAGACCCCACATCACCTTGCAACAAACGGTTCATTTGCGCTTTGCTGCCCATATCGATTCGGATTTCTTTAACGACTCTTTTTTGGGCATTGGTTAATTCAAAAGGCAGGTGATTTTGATAAAAATCATTAAAATAGTCACCTACTTTATCAAAAATAAGCCCTTTTATTTTGTGTTTCCGAATTAGGTTTTGGGTAATTAATTGCAATTGAATAAAAAACAGTTCTTCAAAAATCAATCTAAACTTGGCTTTTGCCAAAGCTTCGGCACTTTTCGGAAAATGAATGTTAAATAAGGCGTCATTTTTCGGAATTAGTTTTAATTCGGAAATCAAATACTCGGGAACTGTTTCTGAGAATTGAGCTCCTGTTTCATGGAATAATTGCTGCATCATTTTATTAATCACTCGGTTTGAAATGCCACGATTTGTCAAGGTTTCTGTCGATGGATAAACGGCTTGCATGGCAGAACGAAGGCTTTGTTGGTGTTCAGAAAGTAGCTCGATTTCTGGGTGAGGCATACTAAAACTGTTTCCAAAAAAAGTACACTTTCCGAAAACAACACACATTTCATTGATTTTTAAACTCTCCCGAATCCATTTATGACCTTGAAACCAAACCAATTCCATTTGACCTGTATCATCTACAAAAGTGGCGACCAATCTTTTTTGATTTTTGCCAAATTCGACCGTTTTGACATTGATAATTTTACCAATAATTTGAACTTCGGCAACCGTATTTTGTAGTTCGTTAATCTTATAATATCGAGTTCTGTCGATATACCGATTGGGAAAAAAATGAAGCAACTGCCCATATTTATAAATCCCTAATTCCTTACCGAGTAAAATGGCACGAGCAGGGCCAACGCCTTTGAGAAATTCTATTGGGGTTTCAAGGATGTTTTGTTGCATAGTTTGGACACGGATGAAAAGGATTTACTTCGTAAAGACACGAATCCCGATATCGGGACAGATTATTAATTCAATCAAGCGAAGATAGTTTTTTGTTTGTAAATTTCGAAATGAGATAAATTGAATTTGAAACTTTTAAAATACTATTTTTGAACACTAAAACGCTTAAATAAATGACAACCCATCTCGCACTCCTTCGTGGCATTAATGTTTCTGGTCACAACATGATTAAAATGGAGGCTTTGAAAACTACTTTAGAAGCTATTGGTTTCAGAAATGTACAAACCTACATTCAATCTGGAAATGTTTTTCTTGATACTGAGGAAGAAAATGGAGCTGCCGTTGGTTTCAAAATCAGGCAGGAAATCTTTAAGACTTTTGGTCATGAAGTGCCCGTTGTGGTTATTGGGAAATCAGACTTGGAAGCTTGTTTCAGGAATAATTTTTTTTTTGAAAGAAGCGGATTCGGACATTAAAAAACTATATGTTGCTTTTATTTCAAAAGAATTGCGAAGTGAAAGTATCAATGACTTAAAAATAAGCCAATTTAAACCTGACGA
>JANMZS010000093.1:0-38544 GCA_031383535.1 Flavobacterium sp. | reverse complement strand
AGAAGTTGAACAACTTGTACATGCCATAATTTTGTATGTCGTATTGCGATTGACGCAATTTAAGTTCTTAAAACGTTTAATCCGTAAAGATAGCAAAGATTTTAGATTTCAGATTTCAGATTTCAGATTTTTTCAAAAATAAAATCCTTTTATCAAATGATTTCATCACCATCGAAACGTGGAATCTCACCTTTTTATTATTTTGAAAATCATTCTAAATTTTGTATAATTTATCTGATAATCGGATTCTAAAAGGGATTCTAAATGTACATGTTTGTCCAGAAACAGCTTTTTCGGCAACGAATTCGTTAACCAGCATTTCTGCAATTATTAGTTTTTGTTTACCAGTTGTAATCCCTTCGATGAGAATGGTATCGCCAAGATGAAGTTCGTTTTCTTCGATTAAAAACTGACCAATACCAGATTTTGGAAAATAATGTTTGCCTTTTCCAAGATAGGTTTTCTTGATTTTTAGTTCTTTTGTGATTGTCGGTTTTGCTTTTTCGGCAACAAAAACACCATGAGTTTCTACATTATTTTTGAAAGTCAAAACCTCTGATTTTCCTTTTTTGAAAATTTTATTTCCGTTTTTTATTCCTCTGCGAATGGCTTTCTGTTCTTCTTCAGGAAGATGAATAATAGTCGCACATTCAGATGAGCAACAACCTTCCATAGCTGTTTTACAATTTTCGCATTGTATAAAAAGCAAATGACAGCCTTCGTTAGCACAATTGGTGTGCACATCGCAAGGCGCGCCACATTGATGGCATTGAGATACAACATCATCGGTAATTCTTTCACCTAATCGGTGGTCGAAAACAAAGTTTTTCCCAATGAATTTACTCTCTAAACCTTCGGCTTTGACTTGGCGTGTGTATTCTATAATGCCGCCTTCGAGTTGGTACACATTTTCGAAACCTTTGTGTTTGAAGTAGGCACTGGCTTTTTCACAACGAATGCCGCCTGTGCAATACATCAATAGTTTTTTGTCTTGTTTGTGTTCTGAAAGTTGTTCTTCGATGATGGGTAAACTTTCGCGAAAAGTATCCACATCGGGTTTTATTGCATTGGTAAAATGACCAATTTCAGATTCGTAATGGTTGCGCATATCGACCACAATGGTATTTGGATCTTCGAGTAATTGGTTAAATGCTGCGGCTTTGAGATGAATTCCAATGTTGGTTACATCAAAAGTTTCATCTGTTAAACCATCAGCAACTATTTTATCACGGACTTTTATGGTCAATTTCAAAAAGGAATGATCGTCTTGTTCTACGGCAATATTAAGTCGGATTCCCTTCATGAAATCATATTGTTCTATACTATCTTTAAAAGCATAAAAATGATCCGCTGGAAGCGACAATTGAGCATTAATTCCTTCATGGGCTACATAAATTCGACCTAGTACCTCGAGTGGATTCCAAGCTAGAAATAATTCGTTTCTGAATTGAGTAGGATTTTGAATTTGCGCATAGGCGTAGAAAGACAGCGTGAGTCGCTGTTTTCCTGCTTCGTCAATAAGAATTGACCTTTCTTCTGCGCTCAAAGTGTTGTACAGTTGCATGCTATAAACAGTTTTAAGTTTGAAAATTGTTGTACAAAAGTAAAAAAATTAACTACAAAGGCACAAGGTTTTTGTATAGTTCACAATGAGTTGTATAGAAACCGTGTGAATGTAGTTTTAAGTAATTGTATAATTTTTTTATTTTATAATAGTACAAACTCCATTTACGCATTTTACTTCAGTAGGAGGTAATTGATAAATACAATCTGAAATTGCATTGGTTTGTTTATTGTAAAAATCATCCATTTCATTGTAATCTTTGACCATTTTTTGAAGTTTGTTTAAGTCCACTTCATTTGAAAAAACCAAATAAGTTCTGGGACCTCCACAAGGCTTTGAACCAAAGGCAATATAATCGCACCCACTACTTTCAGAACAAGAAAAGCTATTTATATAATTTTGAATTTCCTGCTTTTTGGTTTCTATTTGTGCTGAAGTGATGAGGTCGGAAGATTCATTTGTGTCTGTACATTGAAAACTTTGCAATAAGATAGAAAGCACTATTATTTTAAAAAACCACTTCATAATTAAGGATAATAAAAGTTGTCTATATGATTGTAAATTTAAAAAAAAATTACCGCAGATTCGCAAATTATTATTTTAAAATTTGCGAATCTGCGGTAAAATTAAATTTTGTTCTTTGTAGTTAACAGTCTAGCAAAATTCCTCGAAAGCATCTTTCAGGTTTTCGGCAATTAATTCTGCGGGACGACCTTCGATGTGGTGACGCTCTAACATGTGAACTAATTCTCCATTTTTGAACAATGCCATACTAGGCGATGAAGGAGGAAAAGGGAACATGTGTTGTCTAGCGGCATCGACTGCTTCTTTGTCAACACCTGCAAAGACAGTGATTAAATGATCTGGTTTTTTAGACCCTTCTAAGCTCATTTTTGCTCCTGGCCTAGCATTACGTGCGGCACAACCACAAACAGAGTTTACCACAACTAGTGTTGTTCCTGATGCTTTTATGGCGTTATCAACTGCTGAGGCACTATGTAAATCTTGAAAACCTGCTGCTGTTAATTCAGCTTGCATTGGTTTCACCATTTCTTCTGGATACATTATATTTTATATTTTAGATTAACAATTTTAGATTGCAGATTTCTATGCAAAATATTTATACAAAGATATAGAGATTTCTAATTTGAGGAAAGTTTGTAGTATAAAGTTTTGTTATAGTTTGATAAGATTAAATCTTGAAACGAAAAGAGTAGCCCAAAGCTATATAGTATTTTGGAGAAATTTTTGACAAACCAAAACCTCCAGAAACATCCAATTGATGATTTGGATTCAATAAATAGGTTAAACCTGCATCAAAGCGATGGTCTGGTTTTTCAAATTGTGGTACAAAACCATACAACTCGATGTATCCACCCACTTTTTCTGATAAAGAATAGCCTGTTGTTAATGTATAAACAAATGTGGGTTCGGCGGATTCTCCGTTCCATTCTGCACCAAGATTGTAACTTAAGGATTGTTTTTCGCTAATGGTGTGTTGCATTGTAAATCTAAATTCGGGCGCATAATATAGTGTTTGAAAATTTTTTGACCCTGCCTTTGGAATCCCGATATGACCTATGAATGAAGTAATTGGGATTACTCCTTTTTCTTCAAAAAGCTTTGTTTTAAATCCGATTAAAACGGGGTTAATTCCCGAAATTTTACTTGAATTGTCTTTGTCAATGACATATTCTGTAATTAATCGCAACTCAAAATGATCGTTAATTCCAAAACGGGTCAAAATGGTTGGCGCCACAATTTGGTTCGATTCACTATTGATTTTTTCATACGAAAATCCATTTTCGAGCTGAAAATAACCTTTCGGAACGATAAACGGACATTCCGTTTGGTCAGGCCTGTCGGTTTGAATCGATGCCAGTTCTTGTGCGAACGACTTGTTTTGCAATATAATAAAGAAACAAAGCAAAGCGACTATTTTTTTTATTTTTATTAGCATAATTTATTTTTTAGACAAATCTAAAAAAAATATTACTCAAATCAAATTTATTATTACTTTTGTAATTGAAATAAATTAAATTTATGGGAAAGTCATTAGAAGAAGTCAACGAATCTGTATCGGCACAAAATAAAGTTTCTACTTTTAGAAAAATAGTAGCCTTTTTTGGTCCTGCCTATTTAATTTCGGTAGGGTATATGGATCCTGGGAATTGGGCAACCGATTTGGCAGGAGGAAGTCAGTTTGGGTATTCCTTACTCTGGGTATTGTTAATGAGTAATATGATGGCCTTGCTTTTGCAAAGTTTGAGTGCTAGATTAGGCATTGTTACCCAACGTGATTTGGCACAAGCCTCAAGAGAAACCTACTCCAAGTTCATCAATTATGTTCTTTACTTTTTAGCCGAAATAGCTATCGCGGCTTGTGATCTTGCCGAAGTATTGGGTATGGCAATTGGTTTAAATTTATTATTTGGAATCCCGCTACTTCAAGGGGTATTGATTACCGTTTTAGACACTTTTTTATTGTTATTTCTAATTAATAAAGGCATCCGAAAAATGGAAGCTTTTATCATTGCTTTGGTTGTTATCATTGGGTTTTCTTTTATTTTCGAAATGATTTTTGCCCAACCTGAAATAGGAAGTGTTCTAACGGGTTTAATCCCAAGTATGCCAACCGAAGAGGCTTTGTATATCGCCATCGGGATTATTGGAGCTACGGTAATGCCTCACAATTTGTACTTGCATTCGTCATTGGTTCAAACCCGAAAATTTGATAGGAGTACAGCAGGGATAAAACAAGCCTTGAAATATAATTTTATCGACAGCACCATTGCCTTGAATTTAGCGTTTTTTGTCAATGCGGCTATTTTAATTTTGGCTGCGGCTACTTTTTATAAAAACGGACTCTTTGAAGTGGCTGAAATTCAAGATGCACACCGTCTTTTAGAGCCTATGCTAGGAACAAAGTGGGCACCCATTTTGTTTGCTGTTGCGTTGATTGCAGCTGGACAAAGCTCGACCATAACGGGGACTTTGGCAGGTCAAATTATTATGGAGGGCTATCTAAACTTACGGATTCAACCTTGGGTTCGCCGTATTATTACTCGATTAATTGCTATCGTTCCTGCAATGATTGTTATCTCTATTTTTGGCGAAAGCGTAACTGGTAAAATGTTGATTTTAAGTCAAGTCATTTTGAGTTTACAGTTGGGATTTGCTATTATTCCATTGATTCATTTTGTGTCGGATAAATCAAAAATGAAAGGTTTTCACATTTCAAAAACTACCCAAGCTGCTTCTTGGATAGTGGCGTTGATTATTGTAGCACTGAACGCCAAATTGGTTTTTAACGAAATTAAAGGCTGGCTAGAAACATCTGAAAACCCAATAACACTTTGGTTTACAGTAGTTCCATTGGCATTTAGCTTTTTAATTTTATTACTTTATATCGTTTTTAAACCATTTATTACCAAGACTAAGCATAATATCGATAACCATTCGCCCCATAATTTGCAACTAAAATTTTCAAAAACAGGAAGTTTTACTAATAAAAATATTGCCATTTCAGTAGATTTTTCAAACGCTGATGAAATAGCAATCAACAGTGCTTTTGAGTTGGGCGGTATAGAAGCAAAATATACTTTAATTCACGTAGTAGAAACTGTAGGGGCCATTATGTATGGCGAAAATGTGGACGATCATGAAACCTTAATTGACGAAAAATTATTGCTTGAATACCAAGAAATGTTAGTTAAAAAAGGGTTTGCTGTGACCACAAAATTAGGTTTTGGAAAACCTAACAAAGTGATTCCCTCTATAATTAATCTGGGTACATTTGATGTATTGGTAATGGGAACCCATGGACATACTGGATTGAAAGATTTGATTTTTGGAACTACCGTAGACAAACTGCGACATAAAATTAAAATTCCGTTGTTTATTGTAAAAATTTAATTTAACCACAAAGGACACAAAGAAAGCACGAAGTTCACTAAGATTCTTTTTGCTATATTTTTTTTAAATCTGAAATCAAAAATCGTTAATCTGCAATCTAAAATCTAATGACTTTTTCCGAAGAAAATTATCTAAAAACCATATACCATCTTATTACGATTTCTAATGCAGAGGTGAGTACCAATGCCATTGCCGAATCTATCGAAACCAAAGCATCATCGGTGACGGATATGCTCAAGAAATTAGCCGAAAAAGATTTGGTTCACTATGTAAAATACCAAGGTGTTTCTTTGACACCAAACGGACTTTTGGTCGCTAAAATGATTGTTAGAAAACACCGTCTTTGGGAGGTATTCTTGGTCGATAAACTTGATTTTTCATGGGATGAAGTACACGATATCGCCGAGCAATTAGAACACATCAAATCAGAACAATTGATCAATAAATTAGACGATTTTTTAGGTAATCCTACCGAAGATCCTCATGGTGACCCGATACCAGATGCTCAGGGTAATATTATTAAAATGGAGAAAAAGCTACTTTCTGAATTAGAGCAAAATCAAATAGGAATTTGTGTCGGAGTTAAAGATTCTTCGGCTGAATTTCTAAAATATTTAGACAAAAATGAAATTGCCTTAGGCTCTAAAATTGAAATCCTTAGCAAAGAAGATTTTGATTTGTCGATGAAATTAAAAGTAGCTTCCCGAGAAATAAGTATATCCAATAAAATAGCGGGAAATCTTTTTGTGAAATTAGTGTAACTTTATTTTTCATAAAAATGCCCCCAAATTGTGATACACTTTAGGGGCATTTAATTCGGAAATTTTTTTTTAAAATTTCGCTCCTATCGAAACATAGAACGATCTTCCTTCGCCCGGTAATATTCCTGGGCCTGGATAGCCACTAGCTCTTCGAGTAGCGTAGCTTTTATCCAATATATTATTAACGCCCGCTCTTAGATTGTATTTTTTATAGAATTTATATTCTGACGAAAAATCCATAATTTCATAACCATCTAAAAGTCCTGAATCTCCTTTGGCAGCTGGTGCAATAGTATTGTTTGCATCGGTAAATATTTTGCCAGACATTTTGTATTGAACAGTAGCGGAAATGTTATTATTTCCCCAAGAAATACCAAAATTGTGAATGTAACGTGGCGCATTTTCCACTCGGTTTCCAGCCAAATTGGTTTCTATGAGTATATTAGGATTTGTTTCTGAAGGGGTTAATATTTTTTGATCAACATAACGACTGTCGATGAACGACATCGAAGCAAAAACATCTAGGTTGCCATAAGGCTTATGAACACCAAACATTTTGGTAATATTCAAATCTACAAAACTCTCAATTCCTTTGTTGCGAGATTCGCCTAGGTTGGTTCTGAACAAATACGTTCCTGAAGTAGGATCATTGTTTAACTGTTTAATGCCACCCACACGATCTTGATAACTCAAATAGAAAACACTCACATCAAAGTTTAAATATCCTTTGTAGATGCCTCGGTAGCCTAAATCGGCGTTATATCCTTTCGAATCTTTTAGATTAGGATCAATTACTTCGGTAATGTTTGAGGAGGGATTTAAATCGCCAAACAATACGGGGCGATAGGCTTGTGTAATGTTGGCATAAATATTAGTTTGTTTTAATTTGTATTCAAAACCAATACCAAAAAGTGGTTTGTTGATGACGATGTTTTTTTCTGCCAAAGTCAGATTCCCCTCCTTTAAGTTTATGATTCCGTCTTTGGATGTTGAGTTAATATGCTCGTAACGAACCCCAGGAGTAACACTAAAATTATCATTGATTTTAAATTGATTTTCAGCAAAAAGCGCAAGGTTTTTTGTCAAAAATTCTAATTCTGTTGGAAATTTACCTTCGATACTCAAATCAAGATTACTCCCTGTTGTGCCTTTTCCTTTTTGAAAACGTTCTGTTTTTGCTTGATACAAACGCATTCCAAAGGCAAGATTGTTTTTTATTTTACCTAAGCTGTAACGATAAAGGTTTCTGTTTTCAACCCCTAAATTCTTATAGGTATCAATATCTACAATTCGGTTAACATATTGGTATGTGGTAGTACTAATAGCATCTGATAGAGTAACAGCCTCCTTAAAACCAACACTATTTCTCTCGCCAATCAATCCGAAAGCTTTGACAGACACATCTAAATTGGCATTTACTTTGGTGTCAAAATTCACCGAAAAGATATTCCACGGCACCCCAAACCAGTTACGTTCTCTCAACGACTGTTTCGGATTGGCAGCAAATTGCGCATCGGTTAAACCACCCGGTTGTTGCATTACATAATCAGCATTGGTGTATTCGGCAGAGATTTTTGTTTTATCAGTAAAACGATATTCTACAAAAGCATGGGTGTTTCTAGCCTGAAAACGATTGTTATCGCGCCATCCTTCGGCAGTTCTAGAATGATTGTAAACATAATAGGAGAATTTTTTATAAGTCCCTCCAATGGCGTTAAACGAACTCACCAAACCAAAACTACCTACTGTGTTTTGCGTTTCAAAAGAAAATGGCTGTTCCTTTTCTCTTTTTAAGACATAATTTAACATCCCACCAAACTGTGGTCCAAATTGTAACGAGGCACCGCCACGAACTAATTGAATTGTTTCAACAGCTTCAAGAGGCGGATTGTAATAAGCCTCAGGATAACCAAAAACATCGGCAGAAATATCGATTCCGTTTTGGCGTGTGTTTAATTCCCAGCTTCTATTTGGGCTCAAACCTCTTACACCCACATTGATTTGCAAACCAGAACCTTCATTTTCCCAAACCGTAACACCAGGAATTCTTGCAAAAACTTCACGAGCATTGTTATTGGTTAAATTAGCATTAAGACTCGACAGTTTTAAGACTTCATTTTTCTTACCCGAAAACAAGATATTGTCTTTGGTTTCTGGCATTCTCTCGGGACTTTGTTGTTTGGCAATAATGATTACAGCTTTCAGTTTTTGGATAGAATCATTTGAAAATTCAGATTTTTCTTGAGCATTAGTAAGGATAACATTCAGAAAAAGGGAAATAAGTAGTAGGCGTTTCATGGTTTTGTTTTTATAATTTGGCGCAAAGATAAATCTTATTCTTATTTAGACAAAATATAAATAATAAATTTTTAGAAATTTTTTTTAGTTGTTTTTTTACTTTAGTTTATCAAAATGCGGTTATGTCAAGAATACTTGATATCTTGGTTTAGCGTTCCCGAATTGATTTTGGATGGTTTTTTTGTAGGAATGGATTGCCTATCTTTGAGATTAATTTTGCTAGGCTTTATCGCCAAGCGACCCATTTTTGGGGTATAGTTGTTGTTTTGTGGTGGGGGTGTATGTTAGTTATTTCAAATCTTTGAGTACACTAAATAGATAAAAATGAAGAATTAAAAAGTGGTTTAATTTTATGTTTTCACACAAAAAAATGTAATTTTGCTAATGAACTAATTATCTAATTTACAATGGCAAACGAAAGAAAAACAGAAGTTATAACAAGAAATCATTTTAATAGATTTCTTGCTGAAATTGATGTTGAAGAGCAAAAATCAGATAATATAAAAATTGATAAGTTACTAAAAACAGCTTCAAAAAAAGGAAGCGGACAAGGTTATCCTGAATTTATCATTTCACACAAAACCAATTCAAATCTACTTATTGTAATTGAATGTAAGGCAGATATAGTAAAACACGAAAGTAAGAACAGAGATAAATATTCAGAATTTTCAGTAGATGGAGCATTATTATACGCTTCATATTTATCAAAAGATTTTGATGTTTTAGCAATCGCAGTCAGTGGAGAAACCGTTAGAAATTTAAAAATTTCTCATTTTTTACATTTAAAAGGAGAAAGAAAAGCAACAGAAATATTTGGCGATAAATTTTTAACTGCTGATGAATACTTAAACGGATATTTAAAAAGCCCAGAAAAGTTTAGACAAGACTACAAGACATTACTTGATTTCACAAAAAAATTAAATGATAGTTTACACACTCATAAAATTTTGGAAAGCCAAAGAAGTTTGCTCATAAGTTGTATATTAATTGCACTTGAAAACACTGCATTTAAAAGCTCCTATGCTTCGCATAATACTACTAAAAATTTAGCTAATGCTTTAGTTCAAACTGTTTCAAATGAATTAGAAACTGCAAATATTACAGGCGATAAATTAAACAATTTAAACATTCAATTTGGTTTTATTAAAACCGACACGTCATTATCTAAAAAAGACAAAGTACTTAAAGAATTAATTGATGTTATTGACGAAAACATAAATCAATTTATAAAAACTCACGAATATTTTGATGTTTTAGGTCAATTATACATTGAATTTTTACGTTATGCAAATAGCGATAAAGGTTTAGGAATTGTTTTGACACCACCGCATATTACCGAACTTTTTGCAGAATTAGCACAAGTAAATAAAAATTCAGTTGCCTTCGACAACTGTACTGGTACAGGTGGCTTTTTGATTGCTGCAATGAAGAAAATGATAATAGATGCTAAAGGGGATGAAACTAAAATAAAAGAAATTAAATCCACTCAATTAATCGGTGTCGAGTACCAATCACATATTTTTGCTTTGGCTGTGTCAAATATGTATATTCATCAAGACGGAAAAACGAACATTATTAATGGGAGTTGTTTTGAAACTGAAATTATAGAACAAATAAAAACAAGAAAACCAACCGTTGGTTTTTTAAATCCCCCATATAAAGGGGATAAGAAAAATGATATTGACGAATTTGAATTTATCTTAAATAATTTAGAATGTCTAGTTGATGGTGGTTCTTGTGTTGCAATTGTTCCAATGCAAAGTGCATTGGCTCAAACAGGAAAAGTATTTGAATATAAAAAGAAAATTTTAGAAAAACACACATTGGAAGCAGTTTTATCAATGCCTGATGAATTATTTTTCAATTCAAAAGTAGGTGTAGTTTCTTGTATAATGGTATTTAAAGCACACAAACCACATCCAAAAAGTAAAGAAACATACTTTGGTTATTACAAGAACGATGGTTTTGTAAAACGAAAAATACAAGGCAGATTTGATGCTTTTGGAAAATGGGAAGAAGTAAAAGAAAAATGGATTTCTTACTTCATAAATCGTAAAGAAGAAGCGGGCTTTAGTGTTAATAAAGTTGTAACTGCTGAAGATGAATGGTGTGCAGAAGCATATATGCAAACAGATTATACACAGTTAAATGAAAATGATTTTGAAGATACAATATTAAATTATGTGACTTTTTTATTCAATAGCAAAATTGAAATAGTAAATGAATAATTTAGTGAAAATATCAGATATATTTGACTTAAAGTATGGAAATAGTTTAGAGTTAATAAACCTTGACCAATGTAAATCAACGGATTTAAGTTCGATTCCATTTGTTAGTCGTACTGAAAAGAACAATGGTGTTTCTACTTTTGTTTATGAAGTATTAGATATAGAACCAAATCAAGGACATTCGTTAAGTGTAGCTTTGGGCGGCTCTGTTCTTTCAACTTTTTATCAACCTGTATCTTTTTATACAGGTTTTCACGTTTTGGTTTTAACTCCAAAAAAGGATATGACTGTAATAGAAATGTTATTTTATGCAAAATGTATATCAAGTAATAAATACAAATACAATTATGGTCGTCAAGCAAATAAAACATTAAAAGATATTTTTGTTCCAAAAAGTCCTTCTATCCAATTAATAAAAAATCTAACTTCATATAACGAAAAATTAAAAGTTGATTTTTCAAAAGATTCGTTAATAAAAACAAAAGTTAATATTGATTTTGATAATTGGAAATACTTCAAAATTATTGATGTTTTTAACCTTGAAAAATGTAAGTGTTCCAATGCGACTAATCTTTTAGTTGAAGGAGATGAAATATACTATATTGGTGCTAAAAAAAAGGAAAATGGAATAATGCAGAAAGTGGAATATGAAGAAGAATTAGTTTCAAAAGGAAATTGTATCGTCTTTATTGGCGATGGTCAAGGTTCTGTTGGTTATTCAACATATCAACCAATCGATTTTATCGGCTCTACAACATTAACTTGTGGCTATAATGAAAATATTAATAGATATAATGCAATGTTCATTGTTACAATATTAGATTTAGAAAGATTTAAATATTCTTTTGGAAGAAAATATGGTAAAAATCAATTAGAAAAGGCGATAATTAAATTACCGTCAAAAAACGGGAAGCCTGATTTTGAATTTATGGAAAAATATATTAAAACAATTAAATATTCAAAAACAATATAATTAAGTGCGAACGCACAACAGTAGCTGTTGCACAATCTAGCCGTAAAGCCTCCAGCTGCGCAAATTCTCCAATTTTGAGCTAAAATGGCATACCTTGTTTAAGTTCTTCATTAAATAATTTTTTCTTTGAAAGATAAAATTATCTCGCAAAGCAAGAACTATTCAAAAATGAGGATAATAAACCTTACTCCTTTATCAACTTTACGGTTACCGTAGTTTTATCTTGTATTCTTAGAAAATAAACCCCATCAGGAAAGGCTACAAAATCTTGTTTTTCGATCATCGTACCACTATAAATTAACTGTCCAAAACTAGAATACAATTCATACTGTTCGTTTCCAGAAGTGGTTTTTAATTGTATGTTCGACTGAAACGGATTGGGATATACTAGATTTTTATTTACTTCAAAGCTTTCGTTATTTAAGAATGTGGGATTGCAATAAGTAGTAGTTCCAACCAATGTTGTCATTTCGTTGCAAAGTGCGGTATAATTTGCAGTTTGAACAGTATTTAAAGTTCCTAAAAGTAAATTATTACTTTCGTTTGGGTCAGTGGTTAGATTATAAAATTTTTCGGTACCGTTAGTAAATTTAAGTAATTTGTAATCCGTGTTTCGCATCGTTTTTCCATCACCATTTGTTGGAGTCAGCTTGAAAATTTCAGTAAAAGCAGTTGGTCTTACCGTAATAGCTGTGTTTAAAAGTATAGGCATTAGACTTTTACTATCTACTACCGTTGAAGGAATTTGACTTTGCCAGTTGGTATCGCCAAAAAGTTCTAAAATGGTAGCAAATATATCGACGGAATTGACTAGAGCAGTGCTACTTCTATTCGGGCTAACCACATCTGGACCCGAAACAATAAACGGAACACTAACGCCACCTTGATAAATACTTCCTTTTGAAGGACTAATTTGCGCCACATTAGTATCATCTCCATTATCACCAATAAAAATAATGGTGGTATCATTCCACTTCCCTGAACTGATTAAATAGTCAAAAAACCGACCGATTTCAGCATCCATGGCTTCTATCATCGCTTGAAAATAAGGTACAGGATTAGCATTTACATCGGTTTGAGTTCCTGATAAATTATTGGGATTGGCAAACAAACTAGTAGGAGGCAAATGATATGGCGTATGTGGCGCATTAAATGCGAGTTGCAAATAAAAGGATTTGTTGGAAGGTTGGCTAGTCAGATACGAAATAGCATTATTGACATTCTCGGTGGTGGCATAGTTGGTACAGGTTGTTTTCACCCCATTAGTGATTTTTGTCCAATTAAAATATCCATCAATGGTTTGTCCTAAACCACCGGTGAGACTTCCTTCAAAATGGTCAAACCCGAGGGTATTAGGATAACTATAGGCAGCAGGAGCGAAAGAGGTAAGATGCCATTTGCCGATACATGCTTTCGAAATTCCGTTGGGGGAATACAAATTCAATATTTTCGGAATCGTATTTTCGTTGAGACTTAATTTTGGATTGGTTCCATCAACCACATCGCCAACACCAGTTCTAAAACTATACCTGCCTGTTAAGATTCCAGCACGAGTAGGCGAACACAAAGGATTAGACCACATATTGTTAAAAAGAACGCCTCGGTCTAATAGCCGTTTTACATTGGGCAATTTGACCACATTAGGCGAATGATCAGAATACATATCGCAATAATCTTTGCCTAAATCATCAGCAATAATTAAAATCACATTTTTTTGGGCATAATTGGTAAAACCTATTAGGGAAAATAAGACAATTGTTGTTATTTTTTTTAGCATTTCTAAAATGTGATTTTATATCAATTCAGCACGAATTGCGTTTTTGACTAATAACCAATACAAAGGTTTAACCAAAACAATAATTCCTGGGTTAAAGATTAGTCACAGAAAAATAGTTTAGTGACAATTACAATCGTCACCGCAGTTTTTGTCCGATTTTTTCTTTTTGAAAAAGAATTTTTTAACCAAAAAGGCAAGGGCAATTCCTAATGCTGTAAAGCTTAATATTTCTTGATACATAGCTAGTTATTTTAAAACTTGAAAGGCAATTAATGCCACAAGATAGGCAAATCCGCTCATAAAAATCAACTGTCCCAAAGGCCATTTCCAACTGTTGGTTTCTTTTTTAGTAACCGCCAATGTACTGGCGCATTGCATCGCAAAAGCATAAAATAACAACAAGGAAATTCCAGAAGCAAAATTAAATATTTTCACTCCTGTATCAGGATTGATTTCGGCAGCCATTTTGTTTTTTATAGTATCTTCATTATCATTATTTCCTACGCTATAAATGGTAGCCAATGTTCCTACAAAAACTTCTCTAGCAGCAAACGAACTGATGATGGCAATACCAATTTTCCAATCGTAACCCAAAGGCGAAATGACTGGCTCAATGGTTTTTCCCATCACACCAATGAAGGAGTTTTCTAATTTATAAGAGGCAATTTTATTGTTTAAATCAACATTAGATAGCGTACTGTTTTCAGCTTGAGACTTAATGATTTTTTCGGCATTATTAAATTCTTTCCCTGGCCCATACGAAGCCAAAAACCATAAAACAATAGAAATGGACAGGATAATTTTACCCGCTCCAAAAACAAAATCTTTTGTTTTTTCGATAACGTTTATCAAAACGTTCTTGAACATCGGCAATTTATAATTGGGCATTTCGACCACAAAAAAAGTTTTGCAATTGAGTTTTAGCGCCTTGTTTAAGATATAAGCCGATAAAATCGCCATACCAAAACCCAGAAGATACAACAGCATCAAGGTCATTCCTTGCATATTAATGATTCCCAAAACACGTTCATCAGGAATCACAAGCCCAATGATAATGGCATAAACTGGTAATCTGGCAGAGCAAGTAGTAAATGGCGTAACCAAAATGGTAATTAAACGTTCTTTCCAGTTTTCGATATTTCGGGTCGCCATAATTGCCGGGATAGCACAGGCTGTCCCAGAAATTAACGGAACAACACTTTTGCCCGAAAGTCCAAATTTTCGCATGATTTTATCCATCAAAAAAACCACTCGACTCATATAACCACTTTCTTCGAGGATAGAAATAAACAAGAATAGAAATGCGATTTGAGGAATGAAAATCAATATTCCTCCAATACCCGGAATAATTCCTTGCGAAATTAAATTGGTGAAACTACCTGCGGGTAATTTTTCATTGGCCAAGGAGCTTAATTGAGCAAAAGCCGTATCGATATAATCCATAGGGATTTTTGACCATTCAAAAATAGATTGGAAAATTCCGAAAAGGATGAAAAAGAAAATCACATAACCCCATATTTTATGAGTCAGAATCCGATCGAGTTTGCTTCTGAAATCTTTGGCAATAGAGTGATCAATTTTTTGACCCTCTTTGAGCACTTCATTAATAAACTGATAGCGTTTAATGGTTTCTTTTTGTTGCAAACGTTTTAAGTCCGAGTGTGATTTGGTAAAAGTTCCTCTGATTTCGTTTCGCTCTAAATTCAAGAAATTAACATCTTGGGTAATGACTAACCACAATTTATATAGCAATTGATTCGGAAAGGTTTTGCGAAGATTGGAAAAATAATCCATATCAATGCTCGAAGCATTCAAGCAAGGTTCTTTTGAAATGGATTTATAATTGATGATTAATTGTTTCAATTCTTCTATGCCAACTCCTTTTCGAGAACTGATTAAAGCAATTTTAGTTTTTAGATGGTTTTCTAGATGCGGAATATTCAACGAAATTCCTTTGTATTTCATCCTGTCCGACATATTAATGACCAAAATCGTCGGAATTTCAAGGTCTTTTATTTGGGTAAAAAGCAATAAATTTCGCTTCAAATTTTCGACTTCGGTAACTACCAACGCCACATCAGGATAGAGTTTGTCGTTTTTGTTGAGTAACAATTCAATGACCACACTTTCATCAATAGAACTAGCATTCAGGCTATAAGTTCCGGGTAAATCTAGGATATTGGCTTTTATAGTGTTCGATAATTTGCAAAAGCCTATTTTTTTTTCAACGGTAATGCCTGGATAATTTCCCACTTGTTGGTTCAAACCCGTAAGTTGGTTAAATACCGAAGTTTTTCCAGTATTTGGATTTCCAATTAAAGCAACATTGATATTCTCCTTACTCATTATAAAGCATTCTTTTTTGAGGATTTTGTTTTCTTTTTGACATCAATCATTTCGATTTCTATTTTTCGGGCTGTTTCCATCCGAATGGCAAGGTGTGAGCCGTTGATATTCAAATACAAAGGATCGCCAAAGGGGGCAATTTGAATTAATTCGACCGTATTGCCGGGCAAACAACCCATTTCGAGTAATTTTAAAGGAATGGATTCGACATCAAAATTTTTGATGAGGGCTAAATCTCCTTTTTTTAGAGTGGCTATTGTAGGTCGCAAATCTTATTTAGATTGAATTAAGATTACAAAAGTACAGATAAAAAAGAAATATTGAATGACTATTATCAGGTTTTGATGAATTTCTATATTTATTGTTTACTTATAAAAATGTTAAATATTCAAAAATAAATAGAAAGAATAATCTTATTTTTGTAATCTTGTAAAAATAAATAATTATGAAAAATGCAATTTATTACTGGATAGTTTTATTAAATGTTATTTCTATTAATGCTCAGGACATCTATTATAGACCTATATCGAACTTAATTTTTGCCAATACTAAAAAAGAGGTTTTGAATGTTGGTTTAAATTATGAGTTTCGAAATACACAGGTTCAAGCAATTTATGCCTTGAGTGGAAAATATTTTGTTTATGGAACTTATAATATAGACAATTCCAATTATACCTACATACCTGGTATCCTTGGAAGTACTCGTGAAAGAGAAAACAATAATTCGGGATATAGTTTTGGTGTTGGAATTCAAAAATTAGGAGCTATTGGCAATTACAATAATTTAGAATTACTAATTGGCTATGAGTATCAAAAAGTAAATACAACAGAAAATTTTCTTAATTCAACCGATAAAGATTATTTGAATCAAAAATATTATAAGATTTTTACCCAATTCAATATTATAAAAAGTAAAAAAAAGTTTGATTTTGGGTATTCACTAAAATTAGCCTATCTAAAATTCACAGATTATCAATACAATGATTATTCTGGTTTTAAAAACAAATCTAACATTTTTGTTGACCCTTCTCTTTCATTTAATTATAAAATGCTCCCCCAAAAAGACTTGTTAATAACCTCTCAAATTGGGTTTTCTGCAGCTTTAAATAATTTTGTATTAGATGGAGGAAATTCAACATATTATTTTATCAGTCCAATTTTAAAATTTGGAATCCAATATAAATTTGCTTTATTAAAAAACAAATAAAATAAATCTTGCATTTTGAATTATAGCAATACTATTTTATTTCAACCTCACAAAGCCACTTAATATCTTCGATTAATCGGGTGATTTCTTCTTTTTTGGTACCGTCATAAAAACCACGAACTCTTTTTTTGGTGTCAACCAATACAAAGTTTTCGGTATGTACCATATCATACAGTTCCTCTGGTTTTCCTTGTTTTACTGCCAAAAATGATTTTCGAGCCATAGCATATATGGCTTTTTTGTCGCCTGTAACCAAGTTCCATTTGCTGTCATTTACGCCATTTAATTTAGCATAGTCTTTCAAAACCGAAACACTATCTATATCAGGCATCACGGTAAACGAAAGTATTTTGACCTTTGGATTATCTAGAAATGCTTTTTGTACATCGACTAGATTCGTGGTCATTTTTGGGCAAATTGAGCCACAAGTCGTGAAGAAAAAATCGGCTACATACACCTTTCCTTCATAATCTTTTTGGGTGATGATTTTACCATTTTGATTGGTAAACGAAAAATCAGCAATCGTATGGTATTTGCTTTTGTATTGCACTGTCGAATCCACTAATTCAGGATTGACATCTGCCGGATTAAAGATAGGCAAAGACTTAGCGGGTTTTAATGCTCTGTAAAACAAGGAAATAGTAATGACGGAAAACACAAATAAAACACCAAAGAATTTTCTATATTTAAAAAAGAAGGATTTCATAAAAAAGATTTTGTCAAAATTACGAAAAACAAGGTGTATACTATTTGATTTTTGCTGATTATATTTTTGCTTTTCTGATGGAATAATTAACCAAGTATAATCCGCTTAACGTAATGATTCCGCCCACAGCGATGAAGAACGTTAGGGGTTCGCCAAAGAGCAGTGTCCCAAACAATACCGCGACAATCGGATTAATATAAGCATAAATGCTACTTATTTCGGGAGGCAGTTTTTGCAACGCATAGATAAACGCAATAAATGTCAATACCGAACCCACGATGACTAAATACCCAATTGCCCACCAGGATGGAGCAGGAATAGAAGTGATGCTTACGCCAGTATTAGTAGCTTCGGTAATCATCAAAATCAATGCACTCGAAATCAACATTTGCAATCCTAGACTAAAATAAGGGTTAAAACTCGCCGCCTTTTTCTTGGTATATAAAGATCCAAATGCCCAAGTGATGGTTGAAAATAAAGATAGAAAAATACCAAATCTAAAATCAGGATTTATAAAATCAGCCAGATGTTCGTAGAAAATAAAACAAATTCCCCCGAAACTTACTATTAGTCCCAAAATGGACAAGCGGTTTATTTTTTCACCTCTAAAAAATAGAATCATGACAATCCAAAGCGGAAATATGGCTCCAATAATGGCTCCTAAACCACTACTAATATATTTGACACCCCAAGTACTAAGACCATTACTACACACAAAATTAAGAATACTCAAAATCAAAATAGTTTTCCACTGTTTGCCTTTTGGCCAAGGCGCTTTTTTGAACAAAAAATAAGCGACATATAAAATTCCGCCAATGCCTTGTCTGATTCCAGCCAATTGAAAAGCGGGCATATATTTGACCCCTTCTTTGGAGGCTATCCAAGTAGTTCCCCAAAAAAAGCTAACCCAACACAAGGCGAGAATGGGTAATCCAATAGTATTTATTTTGGATAAAAAGGCATTTTGAATTCGAGTTCTCACGCTATAAATTAGGTTTTAAAAAGGTATATCCTAAAACAGTTTCGATTTTTGAACTCAAAATTGTTTTGCCAAAAGTAGGACTTTCTAAATTAAATTGAGGTAATTCTAGACCGAAATCAATTGCTTTTTGGGTATAATATTCCTCTCGACTAGGATGAAAAGGCGCTACAGCGTTAAAGGTTTCTCCCCACACTTTGAGAGGCTCAGTGTGACAAAGAATTCTTAGAATGATACCTATGCAATCCACTTGATGAATCAAATTGATGGGTGCTTTTGGGTTTTCGAGGTTTCGTTTGCCCGCCAAAAACGGAATCGGATGTCGGTCTTCGCCAATCAAACCTCCAAAACGCACAATTGTTGTTTTAAAGTTGGAATTGCTTTGCAATAATTGTTCTACCTGCACTAATTGTTTGCCGCTTTCGGTTTCAGGACAGGTTTTTGTTTCCTCTGTCACACTGAGCGCAGTCGAAGTGTCTCCATACACTGATGTTGAACTGATAAACAAGACTTTTTCAATAGCCGATTTTTCGATATGCGGAATTAAATTTTTAATTTTTTCAACGAAAGTCTTCCTGAGCGCAGTCGAAGGATCAGTTCCTAAACCGCGAAGTTTTGGCGGAATATCAATAATCAAAATCTCGGAATTTTCTAGAAAAATGTCTAAGTTTCCTTCGGTTTTATCTTCGGAAAGGGCAATCAAAAAAGGCTGAATTCCTAGTTTTTCTAAAACCGAAAGTTTGCCAATAGAAGTGGTCGAACCTTTCACCGAAAATCCTTTTTCAATTAAAGCTTTCGCCAAAGGCAAACCCAACCAACCGCAACCGAGAATACTTATTTGTGTCATATTTATTTTTTGTAGCCTATCTGTTTGCGTTCTTTTTGAGCTGTTTCCTTCTCCTCTTTCTTGATGAGGTAATTCAGAGCTTCATAAATATCGCTGAATTTTTTATCGTATTTGGTTTCCATTTCGAGTAATTTTTCGTTAAATTCTTTGTGTTCCAAAGCATATCTTCTAATCATTACAAAGGTTCTCATGATGGCAATATTTACATTTATGGCCACATCCGAATTTAAAATTCCACTTAACATAGCCACTCCTTGTTCTGTAAAAGCGAAGGGTGTTGCAACTATGTTTCTTTTGTTTTGGTATGCGGTCACAAATTGTGACCGCATACTTTCCCATTCTTCCAAAGTTAGTCGAAACATAAAATCGACAGGAAATCTCTTCGCGTTTCTTTTTACCGATTGGTTTAAAACCTTGGTTTCAACTTCGTAAAGAATAGCCAAATCAAAATCGAGAATCACTTTTTGTCCTCTAATGGTATGTATTTTAGATTGTAGTGTGGTTATTTGCATAAATTTAGTTTACTTTTCTTTGTTAACTTTGTGCCTACTTTGTGTGCTTTGTGGTTAGAAGCCTTTTTTTACCAACATATAAAAATCTCCCTCCAAAAGCCGATAGCCTTGATCGTAAACAAAATGGTAGGTGTTTCCGGTATTGGTATTCAAAATAGAAGTAAAAAATTCAAAATCGAAACCCTTACTCAATAGTTTGGACTTGGTTGTTTTTGACTTATCTTCTGGATTCAATTCCGACAGAATACGGTAATTTTTACGCAATTTGTTGTTTACGTTGCGCATAAAATTCGTACTGTCTTTGTTTATCTTGTTGTTGTAGGCATTGCGGCAGCCATCGCTACAAAACTTTTTGTCTTCGCGACCCACAATTTTATCTCCACATTCTAAACAGGTTTTGTCCATAGTTTTTCTTTTTTTTTTAAACCATTAAGTCCCGATAGCTATCGGGATAAGGTTCATTAAGAGAATTTAAAAGCTTAACTCACTTAATGGTTCAAATAGGTTTGTACATTTTAAAATTGACCTTTGTGAGCTAATGCTTGTTCAATGTGTGCCAAATGATGGTTGCAATGCCAAGCATACATCCCAATAATTTCGTTTAAACAAGACGTTTTTTTGTTGGCTGGATGTGTAAATTGTCGTTTTAATTCGGCTGCCCCCAAACTTTTGAGCAATAAAACCCAACGATAGTGAACACTTTCTATAAGTTGAAGCGAATGAAAAATGTCATCCGAATTACCATCAACTAGTTCTGCCCATAACTGCTCTTCGTATGGTTTTATGGTGGGATTGTCTTCGGTCAAAGCCAGTTTAAACCGAATAATAGAATTTATATGGCTGTCCGCACAATGATGCACCACTTGTTTGATGCGCCAACCCTCAGGGCGATAAACCCAATTCAATTCCTGTACAGAAAGTGTTGATGTCAGTTTCTTTATTTTCGCAGGGAAATTTTCTATGGCTTCAATCCAGGTTTTTAAATCATTTGGAGTGATGATTTCTGGCTTTTGAAATTTTCCTATCGGGAATTTTAGGGTTTCGAGTGGGATGTTGGTTTCCATGATGATGGGTTTAAATTTTTAACTGCGGGGTATTGCCGAAGTATGTAAATTAGAATTACAAAAGTTCAAATTTAGCATTTCTGTCCACATTTTGGCAATACCTTGTTATAGGCAGTTTAGTCTAATCGAGAACTGCCAATTTTAGGCGAAATATCATCTCTCCATTGTCCTTCGTCTATTTCATAAAAATTATTTAATGCATCTTTATTCTCTGTTAATTTAAGTAATTGTTTCAAATAGTTGAAATAAGGTTCAACAATATATTCTTTTGTAAATAACTGTCCAAATGTGTTTTTGGGTAACTTTTGTCCTTGTGAAGCTGCATATGAAGCAATAATTGTTAGACCATTTGCCATTTGGTTATGAAAATGGGAATTCTTAATATTCTCAATTAATTCAACAAGTTCAGGTGTCATAGTTGAAGAATACTTGTCAAGTATAGAATCATAATCTTTATTCAACTTAGAAAATTCATTTCTCAAATGATTTGTCCAACTTATTGTTGGTGCAATTGGTGCATTTCCCAAAATGTTAAAATGACTAATTGTTTCAATATAATTATCATTCAAAAAATCTTGAAGGTCTTTTGTTTTATAGAGTTTGTCTTTTCTTAGAGTTGATGCTTTATAAATAGAAAATAAGATTGCAAAATTTGACCTCAGAACTGGTCTTAAAAGTGTCAATGCAATAGTTTCTCTTTTATCTGCAATTTTCTGTTCGTGTCTATTAAGGTAAAAATCAATAAAAATTATAGTAATAATAGCTCCTAATACTTCAACCGAAATATTTGTCAAATAATCAGATGTCGTTTTGTTGCAAATTATTTGTCCTGCAATAAAAAGTCCTGAAAATAATACAGATAGTAAAATTATTGGTGTGAGTAAAGGATTGCGATGTTTCATAAAATCACTGTCACTAATTGTTTAGTTCCAAATATACTACTTATTTTCCATTTACAAACGGTTACAAATAGTTACAACCGAAAGTAAATAGTTATCTACCGAATAAAATTTTAGTCTTGTCGCATCTTTGCCCTATTGATTTGAACGAGTCATTCAACACAATATATACTAACAATTTAAATTTTACACGCCATGAATGCATTAAGAAACAAAGTACAGTTAATCGGTCACGTAGGTCAAGATCCAGAAATCAAAAACCTTGACGGAGGCAAAAAAGTTGCTAATTTAACCATCGCCACAAACGATAGTTACAAAAACGACAAAGGAGAAAAAGTAGAACAAACCGAATGGCACAAAGTCGTTGCCTGGGGAAAAACTGCCGAAATCATCGAGAAATACGTAACCAAAGGCAAAGAAATCGCCATCGAGGGTAAACTCACTCACAGAAGTTATGACGACAAAAATGGCGAAAAACGCTATATCACAGAAGTCGTGGTGAATGAATTGTTGTTGATGGGGAAATAAAAATTTTCTAATTTCAATTACAAGCGACAAGACTATACTCATGTTTTTTATGTTGAACATAAGTATTATCTTATTTTTATTAAATTTATGTGTATTTAGTCGATTTTATTTGTATTTTAATTATTTAACTACTAAGTTAAATTTGAAGAGCTAAATCGTTTAGTTTATTCTACAATAAAAAAAACCAATGCTCTAACATTGGTTTCTTAATTGATAGATTACATTTAATAATCTTTTATTTTCGACAAATGAAAATACTATTTTTGATTTACTGTTCTTTGGTTATCTTTCAAATAACAGAGTTATTAAAAGAAATTAGAAAATTAATTTTTGTAATTAAATTCTAATTGAACTAACCCATTAGGAATTATTTCTAGTGGGTTTTTGCTTTATGATTCAAATGTATTTAAATATATCCGATGAATTACAAAAAAATCGACAAAAGGTATAGTTTTTATATTTTTGTAGTTTTATTCTTGTTTTTAAATCTAATTTTTAGTTTAAAAACTGCGATTTTTATTTCACAATCCTCAAAACATCAGTCAATTTTTCAAAAGTATAGAAGTTTTCATGTTCGATTGTAAAATCAATTTTCTCATGTTCCCAAGTGGTGTGAAACGGAATGTGAACAGCCTGTCCGCCAATTGCCAAAACAGGCAACACATCCGATTTTAAAGAATTCCCAATCATCAAAAATTCTGAAGCTTTTATTTCCAAACGCTTCAACAAATCGGAATAATCTTTTTCCTGCTTGTCGGACATCACTTCAATATGATGAAAATAATGACCCAAACCAGAATCGTGCAGTTTCCTGCGTTGGTCTAGCAAATCGCCTTTGGTTGCCACAACGAGTTTGTATTTGCCATGCAACGCTTTCAAGGTTTCCTCTACTCCATCCAATAAAACGATTGGTTTTTCTAGTAATTCCTTGCCGTATTCGATAATCTTTTCGACAACTTCAATAGAAATGGTGTTGTTCGAAATTTTCATCGCTGCTTCAATCATCGAAAGAATGTAGGCTTTGATTCCGTAACCATAAATTTTGATATTCTCAATTTCGATTTTGAATAATTCCTGCGAAATACCTTGATGCGATAAATAATCGCTCATCAACCCACAGAATTTTTCCTCTATTTCCAGAAAATAAGTTTCGTTGACAAATAAGGTGTCATCGGCATCGAAGGCAATTACTTTTGGGGTCATTAGAATAAACTATATTGGGTTTTTATTTTTGGATAGAAAATACCAATTATAACAAATGGATTGGGAGCTCTTCTTCTATGCCATTGCATTGTTGTTCCAAGAAAAAGGTATATGTCGTTTTCTTTTACGAAAGTGTCAAAATATTTTTCTTTTACTTTCTCTAAAGCAATTTTTTCATCAAAATTATGATCTTTTAAACAGTTCCAATATAATTGAAAAATTTCCCAATCTTCAATCATAAGTCGACTTGAAACACCTTCGTCATCTTCAAAAATATAATAAAATTTATAAGGAACTTTTGGAATTATTTTTTCGGGATCGTTTTCAATTTCCGCAAATAAATCTGTTTGTTTTCTTAACTCCTTCCATTCATTTTTCCATTCTTTTTCATCTTCAACAACTTCAAATCCAATAATTTTTGACGGTTTAAAAGTAACTAATGAAATATTGGTTGGATCTTTTGAATCTTCAACAAGTTTTGCCCTATTTGTATATACATTTTTTAAACAGATTTTCTTTCGTTCTTCCCAAAAATCAGAAGTGTCTAAAACATTTATTTTTTTGAAATTATAATTTATAGGAGAGTGACTTTCAGGGCGAAAGTCATCAGTTCGTTTGTTAACGTCTAATTCAATCCAAGTATATTTTTTAAAACCAGTGTCTTTTTTAATTTGATTAAGAAAACTCAAAGGGATTGGATAAATTCTAATCCAAGAACCGTCTTCTAAAAATCCAGCAGTACAAACTAACTCATCATAGCTTCTTGATGGCAAAGGATAAGTTGTAACAGTAATTAGGATTTTCTTTTTTGGCATAGATTATAAATGCTCAAGTTTGTATTTGAAATCTTTTAAATTTGTTATTGCTTCTGACAAATGTTTCCTATGACATTGACAAATATCCGCTTCAAAACAAGTCAAAGCAATTCTTTTATTTTGTTTTAATAAAGCAAGAATTTCAACTTGATTAGTGATAGTTTTAGTTAAGTTATTTTCTTTGTATTTTTCAAATAAAATATCGTAATCTGATTGGGATTTGAGTTCTTGTCTTTGGTCAGAATCAATTCCAACTTCTGGAATATGTATATATTCAATTCCAACTCCATTACAGGCATTTTTGAGTTGAGTTTTGCTAAAGCCATATTTCATACTCAGTGCGTTTTTTCTAACATCACAAAGAACTTTTATGTTATTCTTAATTAATTTATTAAGATAACTTTCTAGTGAAATCCCTTCATAACCAATTGTAAATAAAACGGTTTCATTTTCGAATGACCTGTGGTTATTCAGATTTTCGAATTCTGTTTCGTCTAAATAATCTTTTGCAATTGTACTGTTTATTGCGAAATAAGGATATCTCTTGTAAGTAAGTTTGATTAAATCATCACTTGATTTATTTGCATAAATTATTCTGAAATCACTGATAATTTTTTTATCTTCCTTTTTCAATTCACTTAAATAACTCACTTCATCTTCTTTTTTCCAAGATTTACTTGTTTCACTAACAATTCCATATTTTTTTAGAGTAGAAAGGTCAGAGTTTGCTTGAAAAGAGAAGCATCCATATTTGTATGGTACAAAATCATACGTTTTTCTTTCCTTTTGAAATCTTGTATATAGAAACAACAGTTTTTGAAGCTGAATTTTTTCCAATTCGCCTTCAAAAACTTGAATTAATGATAATAATATTTTTCTTCTGTAATACATAATTATAGTAAAGGTAACAAAATTTAATTTATCGTCTCCCCATTAGCAACACCATCCGCATCAGGATTCACAAAAACCAGTTTTCCTTCGGCATTATTGGTCATCAAAATCATACCTTGACTTTCCACACCACGAAGATTTCTTGGCGCCAAATTCACCAAAACCGTCACGCGTTTCCCTATAATATCTTCGGGTTTAAAACTCTCGGCAATTCCAGAAACAATCGTGCGAACGTCTATTCCGGTATCTACTTTTAGAATCAAAAGTTTGTTAGCTTTTGGCATTTTCTCCGCTTCTAGAATTGTGCCTACACGAATATCCATTTTGGCAAAATCATCAAACTGAATCAATTCTTTTTGTGTCCCGATAGCTTTCGGGACTGCATTTTCTGCACTATTTGCATTTTTTGTTGCTTCCAATTTGTCTATTTGTTTTTGAATTTGGTCATCGTCTATTTGTGCAAATAATATTTCACCCTCGCCAATTATATTTCCAGCTGGTAATAAATCAGAATTGGTAGCCACATCATTCCAACTTAACTTTAAATCGGTTTTAAAAATCCCCGCCAATTTACATGCGGTGAATGGTAAGAAAGGTTCACATAAAATGCGTAAAGCTGCAGCAATTTGTAGCGCCACATACATTTGGGTTTGTACACGTGCTGGATCAGTTTTTACCATTTTCCAGGGCTCTTCGTCGGCAAGATATTTGTTTCCGAGTCGGGCTACATTCATTAATTCACTTAATGCTTCACGAAATCTATAACGTTCCAAAGAACTCGAAATCACAGCTGGATAAGCCTTTAATTCTATTAACACTTCGTTATCATAATCCGTAAAGTTGGAAGTTTCGCCTGTAGCTTGCTCCCCCTTTGGGGGTTGGGGGGCTGGCACAATTCCATCATAATATTTATGGGTTAGCACCACCACACGGTTGATAAAATTTCCGAATATAGCCGCTAATTCATTGTTATTTCTTGCCTGAAAATCCTTCCAAGTAAAATCATTATCCTTGGTTTCTGGAGCATTTGAGGTCAAGGCGTATCGCAAAACATCTTGCTGATTCGGAAATTCTTCTAAATATTCATGCAACCAAACCGCCCAGTTTTTAGACGTAGATAATTTATTTCCTTCTAAATTCAAAAACTCATTGGCAGGCACATTATCGGGCAAAATATAACTTCCTTCGGCTTTCAACATCGCGGGGAAAATGATGCAGTGAAAAACAATATTGTCTTTCCCAATAAAGTGAACGAGTTTCGTATCCTGATCTTTCCAAAACGGTTCCCAATCTTTTCCTTCACGCAAAGCCCATTCTTTGGTAGATGAAATGTAACCAATTGGTGCATCAAACCATACGTATAATTTTTTTCCTTCGGCACCTTCAATGGGAACGTCAATTCCCCAATCGAGGTCACGAGTTACGGCGCGAGGTTCTAATCCGCCGTCAATCCAAGATTTTACTTGTCCGTAAACATTGGGTTTCCAATCATTTTTATGCCCAACGAGAATCCATTCTTTCAAAAATTCTTCATAACGATCCAAAGGTAAAAACCAGTGTTTCGTCGATTTCAAAATAGGCGTTTCTCCTGTAATGGTCGATTTTGGATTAATCAAATCAGTAGCGTTCAAAGTCGAACCACACTTTTCGCATTGGTCACCATACGCTTCTTCATTTCCACATCGTGGGCAAGTTCCCACTACAAAACGGTCTGCCAAAAATTGGTCTGCTTTCGCATCATACAATTGCTCGGTTGTTTGCTCAATAAATTTATCTTCTTTGTATAATTTTTTAAAAAATTCTTGAGCCGTATAGTGATGAATCTTCGCTGAAGTTCTGGAATAATTATCAAACGAAATTCCAAAATCCGAGAATGATTTTCGGATAATCCCATCATATTTATCGATTACTTCTTGAGGTGTAACACCTTCTTTCTTGGCTTTCATCGAAATCGCCACGCCGTGTTCGTCGCTTCCGCACACAAACAAAACGTCTCTTCCTTGCAATCTTAAATATCTGGAATAAATATCGGCTGGCACATAAACACCCGCCAAATGCCCAATGTGAATGGGTCCGTTGGTATATGGCAATGCCGCCGTAATCGTATATCTTTTAGGATTCTGTAACATAATTCAGTTTGATTTAGCGCAAAAATAAGTAATTAATTTGTAATTGCGAGGAACGTGGCAATCTGGAGCTATTTCCCGCTATCCGTTGCAATCTTTTGCTTTTTAAAGGAAAAAGCAAAAGGATTTTCACTGCTATCGGGGCTAGAAATTCTGCTTATCAGAATATTTTTGCTTCTAAAAGTTTAATTTTCTTTAAAGCTTCCAGCCTTCAAAAGGCTGGAAGCTTTGGAATCGAAATCTTAGAAACTTTGTCCCAATAGTATCAAACATTTCCTTAAATTTGCGTTCTTTAAAGAGTTACAAAAAAAATCAGGATATGTTACAAATTGCATTTATTAGAGAGAATCAGGAGAAAGTTATCACCGCTTTGGCAAAAAGAAATATGGATGCCACCGCTGTTGTTCAAGAAGTGGTACAACTGGATGAACGACGTCGCGCCACACAAGTAGAATTAGACAATATCTTATCCGAATCTAATAAATTATCCAAGGATATAGGCGAATTAATGAAAGCTGGCGAGAAATCTAAAGCTACCATTCTCAAAGAAAAAACAGTTTTGTTAAAAGAAAAAAGCAAAGCACTGGCCGAAACTGCCGATCAATTAGCTGCTGATCTTTTAGAAAAATTATACACTTTACCCAATCTTCCTGCGGATCTCGTTCCCGAAGGGAAAACACCCGAAGATAATTTGAACGTTTTCGAAGAAGGTGCAATTCCAGTTTTGCACGAAGGAGCGCAACCGCATTGGGATTTGGTCAAGAAATACGACATCATCGATTTTGAATTAGGAAATAAAATAACAGGCGCAGGATTTCCGGTTTATAAAGGAAAAGGAGCCAAATTGCAACGTGCCTTAATCAATTATTTTCTAGATAAAAATACTGCTGCGGGTTACAATGAAGTTCAAGTCCCACATTTGGTCAACGAAGCTTCGGCTTATGGAACGGGACAATTGCCCGACAAAGAAGGGCAAATGTACCACGACAAAACCGATGATTTGTACTTGATTCCAACAGCGGAAGTTCCAGTAACCAATTTGTTTCGGGATGTGATTTTGAACGAAAACGAATTACCAATTTTAACTACGGCTTACACGCCTTGTTTCCGTCGTGAAGCGGGTTCTTATGGTGCTCACGTTCGAGGATTGAACCGTTTGCACCAATTTGACAAGGTCGAAATTGTGCGTATCGAGCATCCCGAAAAATCCTACGAAGCCCTAGAAGGAATGGTTGAACACGTAAAAAATATTTTGCAAGAATTAAAATTACCCTATAGAATATTGCGTCTTTGTGGCGGCGATATGGGTTTTACCTCAGCTTTGACTTATGATTTCGAGGTGTATTCTACGGCGCAAGAGCGTTGGTTAGAAATCAGTTCGGTTTCTAATTTCGAGACTTTTCAGGCGAATCGTTTGAAATTGCGTTTCAAGGACAAAGACGGAAAAAACCAATTGGCACACACCCTAAACGGAAGTTCTTTGGCATTGCCAAGAGTTCTAGCAGGAATTTTAGAAAATTACCAAACTGCGGAAGGAATTGTAATTCCTGAGGTTTTGCGAAGCTATTGTGGGTTTGATATTATAGATTAGTATTCAGTTTTCAATATTTAACAGAAGTAATAATCTGTGAAACTTAAAATCAATTAAGTTTTTTCTAATTTTTAATCTTTGGATGCAAAAACGCTCAAAAACTAAAATCAATTAAAGATTGAATTGCTCGAATAAAACGGACAATTGGAATCAATTAAAATATATCAGATATGAATAACGAAATTAAACTATTTGAAAACACACACGTTCGTACCTTGTGGGATGATGTGCAAGAAAAATGGTATATCTCTATTGTGGATGTTATTACTGTATTAACCGACAGTACCAATCCACAAGTGTATTGGCGAGTGATGAAAAAGCGATTAAAAGACGAGGGAAATGAAACCGTTACAAATTGTAACGGTTTGAAAATGCTTGCTCCCGATGGTAAAATGAGACTTACAGATGTAGCAGATACCGAGCAAATTTTCAGGCTTATACAATCTATTCCATCACCTAAAGCAGAACCTTTTAAATTATGGTTGGCTCAAATTGCCAATGAGCGAATAGACGAAATGCAAGACCCAGAACTCACCATTGACAGGGCTCTGCAACAATACCTAAATCTTGGTTATAGCGAAAATTGGATCAATCAACGCCTGAAAAGTATTGAAATCCGAAAAGAACTAACCGATGAATGGAATCGCTTGGGTTTGAAAGAAGGACAACAATTTGCAGCTTTAACCGATATTATTACTAAAACTTGGTCGGGCAAAACAACAAAAGAATACAAAACGTTTAAAGGATTGAAAAAGGAAAATTTGCGCGATAATATGACCAACACCGAGTTGATTTTAAATATGCTAGCAGAAGCTTCCACCAAAGACATCTCGCAAGCGGTAGATCCAAAAACTTTCAATGAAAGCAAAAAAGTAGCCAAACAAGGCGGAACCATTGCTGGAAATGCAAGAAAAGAATTGGAGGCAAAAACAGGAAAAAAAGTAGTTACAGCCTTGAACGCCAAACTGTTTTTGGAAGATAAAAAGAAATAAAATATTTTGTAAGATGCTTATGACTTTGCGAAGCTATTGTGAGTTTGATATTATGGATTAAAAATTTAACATGTAAGTCATATAAGTTTTTGTAATATCAAAAAATATTCAAACAATTTGTCATTTCGACCAACGGGAGAAATCACATAACGGAGGAGCAACAAATGCGATTTCTCCCGTTGGTCGAAATGACAAAACAACAATCTGAATAGGAGTTCAAAAAAATTATTGACTATGGATTCAGTAACATTTTGGAAAATTATTGTTCAAGGTTTATTGGCAATATCAGTTGGGATTATTATGCTCCGATATGCGTATAAAATGCCAGAAAGTCGATTGTTTAGCATAAAATTTAAAGGTTATGCTGCTGGTGTAGCATTTATACTTATTGGAATTATTCACATGTTAAACGAATTCCATCTTTAGTAATATCTTAAATAACCTTAAATCTTATATGGTTCAAAAATGAAAAAACTCTTTCTACATATTGCCCTTTTATACTCCTTATTTTGTTTTTCGCAAAACGAGCAATTGGCGCAATATTATTACGACAAAGGCGATTTCGAAAAAGCTAAAATCAGTTTCGAAGAATTATTAAAATCATCTCCTCAAAATCCGCAGTATTTTCAAAAAACCATTGAGTGTTACCAGCAGTTACAGCAATTTGACATTGCCGAAAAAGCCATTCAAGCACGACTAGATAAATACAAACAAGCCAATCTTTTGGTCGAATTGGGGTATAATTTTCAGTTGCAAAAGAATGAGGCTTTTGCAAAAAAACACTATGACGAAGCCATAGATAAGATCAAAAAAAATCCAAACGAGGTATATAACATATCAAATGCTTTCGAAAGAAAAGTGTTGTTAGATTATGCTTTGAAATCCTACCAAACGGCTGTAGCATTAACGCCAACGTTTAATTTCAATTATCAAATAGCTTTGCTTTACGGACAACTTGGAAACACAACAATGATGATTTCCACTTTTTTGAATGAAGCTTTTGCTAATCCACAGAATTCATTACAAATTCAAACTCAACTAGCTCGATTTATAGCCGAAGATGGCGATGAAAATTTTAATGAAGCCCTACGAAAAGAACTAATTACAAGAACTCAGAAAAGCCAAGATGTTTTTTGGAATCAATATTTGAGTTGGTTTTATGTACAACAAAAGGAGTTTGGCAAAGCTTTTATTCAAGAAAAAGCAATCTACAAACGCAATCCAGAATCTCTCGACGGCATTGTCAATCTAGGAGATCTTGCCGTCGAAGAAGAAGACCACGAAATAGCCAAAGAAATTTTAGAATTTATTCTTCAAAACACGAAAGAACTAGATTTGATTATTCAATCACAGGCCTATTTAATGGAGATGAAAATTAAAAAAGCCCAAGAAAAAGATTTAGAAGCCATTAATACTGAATTAAATAATTTGTTAAAAGAATACGAAGTCATCCCAATGACAGTCAACTTACAGCTGATTCAAGCTCATTTTGTTGCTTTTAATTTGCGAAAACCAGAAGAAGCTAGGGCAATAATCAAAAAAACGCTAGAACTTCAATTGAATGATTATGAAATAGCCAAGGTTAAAATGGAATTGGCAGACATCTTACTTTTAGAAGAAAAATTCAATCAGGCATTACTCTATTATTCTCAAATCGAAGAAAATTTAAAAAATGATGTTGTGGCGCACGAAGCCAGTTTGAAAGCTGCCAAAACCAGTTATTTTCAAGGTGATTTTGTTTGGGCTTTGAAACAGTTTAAAGAATTGAAATCGGCTAGTACCCAATTGATTGCTAATGATGCTTTAGAATATTTCTTATTAATCAACGACAATACCGTTGCCGATTCTACGCAAACAGCCTTGAAACAATTTGCCAAAGGCGATTATTTAGTATATCAAAACCGAAATCAGGAAGCATTGAATTTGTTTAATGCTATTTTAAAAAGTTTTAAAGGACAGGACATAGAAGCGGTGACCTTGTTGCGTTTGGGTAAAATTTACGAAAAACAAGGAGAGTATAATTTGGCTTTAAGCCAATATCAAAACATTATTGCACAGCACAGTGACGGAATTTATATTGACGAAGCCTTATATTTTTCGGCTGAAATATACAATAAGCTGCAGCAACCCGAATTGGCAAAACCGCTGTATGAGAAAATAATATTCAACCATCAGGATAGTATTTATTTTGTCGAAGCTCGAAAAAAGTATAGACAATTGCGAGGGGATACAATAGCTCCCTAACCCCAGAAGGGAGAATTTTGAGTTGATATTTATAGTGAATTGTTCTTAAAAAATAAATTTAATTTTTAACCCTACATACCCTAGTAGGATTCCCCCATCGGGGGTTAGGGGGGCAGATATGATTATTTACAACGTTACCACCAACATACACGAAAGCGTTCGCGATCAGTGGATGATATGGATGCAACACAAACACATTCCCGAAATGATTGCCACAGGAAAATTTACTTCGGCAAGAATGGTACGAATTTTAATCGAGGAAGAAATGGGTGGGGTGACCTATTCTGTTCAATACACAACAGATAGTAAATCAACTTTAGAAAAATATTATCAAGACGATGCCCCAAAATTAAGACAAGAAGCCGCTCAACTATTTGGAGATAAAATGCTCTCTTTTAGAACAGAATTAGAAGTAATTTCGGAGCATTAAAACATATTTAAACTTGTATATTTGAAATTAAAATTAAAATTTACAAGTTTAAATCTATTTTATTCAAATTAAACTTGTATATTTGAAAAAAAATATTCAAGAAATGATTGATAGAATACTCAATAATGTTGTCCCTAAATTACTCGAATTTTTTCCTTCTGTGGGGCTAATTGGCTCCAGACAAGTAGGAAAAACTACCTTCGTCAAAAATTTAGAACCTCTGATAAACAAACCCATACTATATTTGGACTTGGAGGATACTGATGATTTTGAAATATTAAACACCAACCCACAATGGTTTTTGTCTCAAAACACAGACAAACTAATTGTTATAGACGAAGTCCAAAGAAATTTGAAGCTTTTTCCTTTATTGCGTTCATTGATAGACAAACAAGATAAGTCGGGACAATTTATTTTGCTGGGGTCGGCATCGCCAGAATTATTATCCAAAAGTTCAGAAACATTAGCAGGTAGAATTGTTTATAAAGAATTGACTCCCATACGATTTGATGAAGCCACCCAAATAAAACTAGAAACACTTTGGTTTAGAGGTGGTTATCCAAAGGCATTATTGGCTCCAAATGATTTTTTTTGGCATGAATGGCAGCAGGCTTACATTAAAACCTATATCGAAACCGATTTGAGAATGCTTGGGCTATCGGCACCACCAGTTTTAATCGGAAAATTATTACGTATGATTGCTTCTATTCAGGGCACAATAATCAATTATTCTATGCTAGGAAATGCGTTGGGAATTTCTAGTAATTCAGTAAAAAAATACATTGATTTTCTGGAACATTCGTTCATAATCCGAAGACTGGAACCTTACTTTGTAAACATTGGCAAACGTATGGTTAAGAGTCCTAAAATCTATATTCGAGATAGCGGAATTTTGCATTCGTTGTTACAAATAAACAATTATGATGCCCTAATTTCAAACGTCAATGCAGGAAATTCGTGGGAAGGATTTGTAGTAGAACAAATTATTTCGAGTCTCAACACCCAGTGCATTCCTTTTTTTTATAGAACACAAAGTGGTTCAGAAATAGACTTGTGTGTGATAAAAGGCAATGAAATTGTGGCAACCTTTGAAATAAAATTATCTAATAATCCAAAAGTTAGTCGAGGTAATACGGAAGCTATTACAGATCTAAAAACTAAAAATAATTTTATAGTTACTTTTGCAGGTGGAGATTATGCTTTGAATGAAAATTGGCGTGTTTGTGATATGAATTCCATAGAAAAACATTTGATTGAATTGGGATTGAAAGATCCAAATTTTGTGTAAAAATATTTTTAATCGAATTAGTGCCTTCGGGGCAAAATAAAAAAAATATGGAAAAAGTAAAAGCCAAAAAACACCTCGGACAACATTTTCTTAAAGATGAAAGCATCGCCCAGGCAATTGCAGACACTTTAAATCTCGAAGGTTACGAAGATGTATTAGAAATAGGGCCTGGGATGGGTGTTTTGACTAAGTATTTATTAGACAAACCAATCAATACCTATGTTATCGAAATTGACACCGAATCGGTGGACTATTTAGATGCTAATTATACAAAGTTACACGGAAAAATAATCTCGAAAGATTTCTTGAAATACGATGTTAATGAAGTTTTTGGTGGAAGACAGTTTGGTATAATTGGGAATTTTCCTTACAATATTTCAACACAAATTGTATTTAAAACTTTAGAATATCGAAATCAAATTCCAGAATTTGCAGGGATGTTTCAGAAAGAAGTAGCAGAACGAATTTGTGAAAAAAAAGGCACCAAAGCTTATGGTATTCTATCGGTTTTAGTACAAGCTTTTTATGATGCCGAATATCTTTTTACGGTAGATGAAAATGTGTTTATTCCACCCCCAAAAGTAAAATCCGGCGTGCTACGATTAAGAAGAAAAAAAGATTACAGTTTGCCTTGTGGTGAAAAGTTGTTTTTTACGGTCGTGAAGACCGCTTTCCAGCAACGAAGAAAAACCTTGAGAAATAGTTTAAAAACATTAAATTTGTCCGATAATTTAAGAGAAGACGAAGTTTTTAACCTGCGTCCAGAACAGCTTAGTGTTCAACAATTTATAGCATTGACCCAAAAAATAGAAGCCGATGGAGTTTAAAGTCAGCAAAGAACTAATTTTAGAATTAGAGCAACTTATTCAAAGCAAAGACGACCAGCAACTGGAAGTTTTATTGAATGATATGCACCATGCCGATATTGCCGAAATTCTGGACGAACTCGATTTTGACGAAGCAACCTATATTTTTAAGGTATTAGATTCTGAAAAGACCGCCGAAATCCTACTGGAATTAGAGGATGATTTGCGGGAAAAAATATTGAGTAGGCTTTCGCCAAAAGAAATTGCCGAAGAACTTGACGAACTTGAAACCAATGATGCCGCCGATATTATTGCCGAACTTTCGCAAAGCAAAAAGCAGGAAGTAATCTCCGAACTTCAAGATGTAGAACACGCCAAAGATATTGTCGATTTGTTGCGTTACAAAGAAGATACTGCGGGTGGAATCATGCACAAAGAGTTGGTCAAAGTCAATGAAAATTGGGATGTTTTCAATTGTATCAAGCAAATGAGAATCCAGGCTAAAAACATTTCAAGAGTGCATTCTATTTATGTAGTTGATGATGAAGATAGACTTTTAGGTCGTTTATCTCTTAAAGATTTATTGACAACAGCAGCAAAAACCCCTATTAGTGAGGTGTATATCAAAAAATTAAATTCGGTTATAGTAGACACCGAAGATATTGAGGTGGCTCGTATCATGCAAAAATATGACTTGGAAGCCATTCCAGTTATTGATGAATTGGGGCGATTAGTGGGTCGAATTACTATTGATGATATTGTGGATGTAATCAAAGACGAAGCTGATCAAGATTACCAATTGGCTGCGGGAATCACACAAGATGTTGAGGCAGGGGATAGCGTTCTTGAATTGACAAAAGCACGCTTACCTTGGCTTTTAATTGGGATGGTGATTGAAATTATCGCTTCATTTGTATTAAAAAGTAATGAAAGTGCCTTCCAAAAATATTCGACTCTAATTATTTTTGTTCCTCTGCTTTCGGCAACTGCTGGAAATATTGGAGTGCAAGCATCGGCAATAGTAGTCCAAGGTTTGGCAAACGGTACCTTGAAAGAATTTAGCCGAAGTTATTTTAGCAAAGAAATTGCAGTGGCTATGATTTCAGGAACTATTATTTCTTTAATGTTGTTGGGCTATCATTCGTTTATGTATCAGCAATATCAAGTAGGATTAGCTATTTCAATTTCTATGGTAGTTGTTATTTTATTTGCAGCAACCTTAGGGACTTTAGTTCCTCTTTTTCTGCACAGAAATAAAATTGACCCTGCCATAGCAACAGGACCATTTGTTTCCACTACAAACGATGTATTCGGAATTATTCTTTATTTTTGGATTGCACAAATGATTTTAGGATTTTAAAAAATAATAAAAAATAACACATCCCATATTGACTCCCCCTCCTTCGGAGGGGGCTGGGGGGAGGAAAACACAAAAAAAATGAAAGTACATATCATCGGAGGAGGAAACCTTGGCGTTTCAATAGCATTAGGATTAGCGAAATTTTCTAAGAATAACCAAATTACTGTTACTAGAAGAAACACTTCGAGTATCCTGCATTTAGAAAAATTAGGCATAACCGTTTCTACGGATAATAAACACCAAATCCAAGAAGCAGATATTATTATTCTTACCATAAAACCATACCAAGTTACTACTGTTTTAACCGAAATTCTACCTGTTGTTTCTAACAAAATTATCGCTTCTGGAGTCAGCGGATTGTCTATTGAAGCACTACAGAACAAGATTGGTAATTCTAATAGTGCTATTCGAATCATGCCTAATATTGCTTCTCAATTTGGCGCATCGGCAACGTGTATCGCCTTTAATGATAAAGACAAAGAGAATGCTCAAAAAGTAGTGACGCTTTTCCAAGATTTAGGAACTGCGCCTATAATTGACGAAAAATTAATGGATGCGGCTACTGTTTTGGCAGCTAGCGGAACCGCTTTTGCTTTGCGCTATATTCGTGCTTCGATGCAAGCTGGTATCGAAATTGGATTCGACTGGCAAACAGCGTTGGCTATTTCAGCCCAAACCGTAAAAGGTGCTGCCGAAATGATTCTTGAAGAAAACATACACCCAGAACAATTAATAGATAGAGTAACCACGCCTCAAGGCTGTACTATTGCTGGTTTGAACGAAATGGAAACACACGGTTTCAGTTCCTCATTAGTTCGCGGAATTAAAGCCGCTTTAAAGAAAATCAAGGGGTAAAAGGATTGCAGATTTTTGACTAACAATTCTTGATTGCAGATGTGTGAGCCTTATAAAATCATTCAATCTTAATTATTTATAAACACCAAATCTTAAATCAAGAATCGTTAATCTTCATTCAAAAATCTTTATTTTGAACACATCCATAAAAATCCTCCATATCGACAGTAATCATCCCTTACTTTGGGAGCAATTGCAACAAGCGGGCTTTATTAATCACGAAGATTTCAATTCGCCAAAAGAAACAATTGAGGCAAAAATTCACGATTATCAAGGTATTGTCATTCGAAGCCGATTCAAAATTGACCAAACATTTTTAGACAAAGCCACTAATTTGCAATTTATAGCCCGTGTTGGTGCGGGTTTAGAAAGTATTGATTGTGAATATGCGATAAGCAAAAACATCCAACTTATTGGTGCTCCCGAAGGCAATCGTAATGCAGTTGCAGAACATACTTTAGGGATGATTTTATCTCTTTTTAATCAATTGAATGTTGTCCATAGTGAAATCAAATCAGGACTTTGGAATCGAGAAAGTAACCGTGGACACGAACTCGATGGAAAAACGGTTGGGATAATTGGTTACGGAAATATGGGAGAATGGTTTGCCAAAAAACTCCGTGGGTTTGATGTTGAAGTGTTGTGTTATGACATTCAAGACAATGTTGGCGATAGTAATGCTAGACAAGTTTCTCTGGCAGAATTACAGCAAAAAACAGATGTTTTAAGTTTGCATATTCCTTGGACACCAGAAACAGATAAAATGGTTAATACTGATTTTATCAATGCTTTTGCAAAACCTTTTTGGATTATCAACACTTCGAGAGGGAATAATGTTATAACAGCCGACTTGGTTTCAGCTTTGAAATCAGGCAAAATTTTGGGTGCGGGTTTGGACGTTTTAGAATATGAGAAATTATCTTTTGAAACCCTTTTTGTGTCATCCCAAGCGTGTCATCCCGAGCGCAGTCGAGGGACGAGGGAACTTCCCGAAGCTTTCCAATATTTGTTAGAATCTAAAAATGTGATACTTAGTCCTCATATTGCTGGTTGGACCTTTGAAAGTCACGAAAGATTGGCTCAGGTTATCGTCGATAAGATTAAAGCAAAATACAATAATTAATTTATTTTAAAGATTCTAGCCTTTCAAGGCTGGAAGCTTTAAATTTATTCCCCTTCTTTTTCAGAAAGCTTCCTTTCTAATTCAGCCTGAAATTCTTCCATAACTGGTTTTACAGTGCTTTCAGGGATGTCGGATATTCTTATATACATTAAACCATCGACAGCATTATTAAACAAAGGATCTACATTAAATGCTACCACTCTAGCATTTTGTTTG
>JANMZS010000126.1:0-1574 GCA_031383535.1 Flavobacterium sp. | reverse complement strand
TTTCTTATCTCCTTCAACTCTAATTCCAACTCTAGTTGTTTCCTTAGTTTTAGGATCAATTAAAGATATGTTAGAAATTTGTATAGAAGCTTCCTTTTTTACAATACCACCTTGAGGGCTTTTTGCACTTGGTTTCGTATGCTTTGAAACCATGTTTACACCTTCAACAATTGCTTTGTTTTTCTCACGATAAACACGTAAGACTTTACCTTCGGCGCCTTTATGGTCTCCAGCAATTACTCTTACAATGTCTCCAGATTTTATTTTTAGCTTTATCATCTTGCAACTAATTAAAGCACCTCTGGTGCTAATGATACAATTTTCATGAATTGTTTTTCACGAAGTTCTCTTGCTACTGGACCAAAAACACGAGTTCCTCTCATTTCTCCTGCAGCGTTCAAAAGAACACATGCATTGTCATCGAAACGGATGTAAGAACCATCGGCTCTTCTAACTTCTTTTTTGGTACGTACAACAACTGCAGTTGAAACCGATCCTTTTTTAACGTTTCCGTTAGGAGCTGTATCTTTAATAGACACTACAATCTTGTCACCAACAGAGGCATACCGTCTTTTGGTACCTCCTAAAACACGGATAGTTAAAACTTCTTTTGCCCCCGTATTATCTGCTACTTTTAGTCTTGATTCTTGTTGTACCATAATTATTTAGCTCTTTCAATGATTTCAACTAACCTCCAACATTTTGTTTTACTTAAAGGGCGCGTTTCGCTAATCCTTACAGTATCTCCAATGTTACAGTCGTTATTTTCGTCGTGTGCATGAAACTTTTTAGTTTTCAACACGAACTTACCGTATAGTGGGTGTTTTACTTTTGTAACTTGAGCAACAACAATGGATTTATCCATTTTGTCTGAAGTTACAATCCCAACTCTTTCTTTTCTTAAATTTCTTTTTTCTTCCATCTTTCAGCAGAATACAGTTATTGTAACTCTCTTTTTGTAAGTTCTGTAGCTAATCTGGCAACCGTTCTTCTTACACTTCTAATTTGAAGTGGATTCTCAATTGGAGAAATAGCGTGAGCCATTTTTAAGTCGGCATAAGCTTTCTTAGTTTGTTTCAATTTTTCTTGCAACTCTGCTGCAGAAAGATCTTTTATTTCTGATTGTTTCATAATATATAATTAATTATGCTTCGAAATCTCTAGCAACAACGAATTTAGTTTTACATGGAAGTTTTTGTGCTGCAAGACGCAATGCCTCTTTTGCAACTGACAAAGGTACTCCTCCAACTTCAAACATAATTCTTCCGGGTCTAACAACGGCAGCCCAATACTCGACTGCACCTTTACCTTTACCCATACGTACCTCAAGAGGTTTCTTTGTGATTGGTTTGTCTGGAAATATTTTTATCCACAATTGTCCTTCTCTTTTCATAAAACGAGTTGCAGCAATACGTGCAGCTTCGATTTGTCGAGAGGTTAAGAACATTCCATCTTCATGTACAGATTTAATACCAAACATTCCATTAGAAAGTTCGTGCCCTCTTTGGGAATTTCCTTTCATTTTACCCTTTTGTACCTTACGGTATTTTGTTCTTTTAGGCTGTAACATTTTT
>JANMZS010000023.1:0-2679 GCA_031383535.1 Flavobacterium sp. | reverse complement strand
AAAAATCAATTACTTTTTAATTTTTTCTAAATCTAGCAAAAAACTATATTCTTTTGCTAATTCTTTAATAGCTTCAAATCTTCCAGAGGCACCACCATGCCCCGCATCCATATTGGTATCAAGATACAAAACAGTAGTGTTAGTTTTAACAGTTCTAAGCTTAGCGACCCATTTAGCTGGTTCCCAGTACTGTACTTGTGAGTCATGCAAGCCTGTTGAAACATACATGTTAGGATACTGTTGCTTTTTTACATTATCATAAGGTGAATAAGAAAGCATATACTTATAATATTTCTTAGTATTTGGATTCCCCCATTCGTCATATTCGCCTGTCGTTAACGGAATGGTTTCGTCAAGCATTGTGGTCATCACATCTACAAATGGCACTTGAGCAATAACCCCATTATATAATTCGGGAGCTAAATTGATTACTGCTCCCATCAACAATCCTCCTGCCGAACCTCCCTCGGCATACAAATGTTCGGCAGATGTATATTTTTGGTCGATAACAAATTTGGAACAATCTATAAAATCAGTAAACGTATTTTTCTTTTTCAATAATTTACCATCTTCATACCATTGACGTCCTAAATCTTCTCCACCTCGAATGTGAGCAATTGCAAAAATAAATCCTCTATCTAATAATGTCAATCGTGTTGATGAAAAAGTGGCATCCATTGAATATCCATAAGAACCGTAAGCATATAACAACAATGGATTCGAGCCATCTCTTTTGAGTCCTTTTCTATACACCATCGAAATCGGAACTTTTGTACCATCTTTTGCGGTTGCCCAAATTCGTTCTTCTATGTAATTTTCTTTGTCAAAATTACCTCCTAGAACTTGTTGCTCTTTTTTCACCTCTTTAACCTTCGTTTTCACATTAAAATCGATGACCGACGAAGGTGTTTTCATAGATTGATAGGAATATCTTAAAATATCCGTATCAAAATCAACATTGGTCGTAGTGTATGCAGTATAGGTTTCACTATCAAATGGCAAATAATACTCCCCTATTCCATTCCAAGGAATGATTCTAATTTTATTGAGTCCGTTTGCACGTTCTTCAACTACCAAAAAGTTTTTAAAAATCTCAATATCTTCGAGTAATACATCTTCACGATGCGGTATTAAGTCTTTCCAATTTTCTTTTGAAGTGGCATTTTCGGGCGTTTTCATCAGTTTAAAATTAGTTGCTTTATCTTTATTCGTTACGATATAAAAACTATCTTCGTAATGCGAAATATCATATTCTAACCCCCTTACCCTTTTTTGGAAAACAGTAAATTCACCGTCAGGATTATCAGCTAATAAAATTCTGCTTTCGGTTGTTAGTGTACTCGAAGAACTTATGACAATGTATTTTTTTGATTTTTCTTTACTTACATCTACATTAAAAGTATCGTCTTTCTCTTCAAATACTAAAACATCATGTATTGAATTATTACCTAACTTATGCTTAAAAATTTTATCGGCGCGCAAAGTCACTTGGTCTTGATGTGTGTAAAAAATGGTTTTATTATCGTTTGCCCAAGTACTTTCGCCGGAACTATTTTCAATTTTATCTTCTAAAATTTCATTTGTTTTCAAGTTTTTAACCTGAATCGAATAAATTCTTCTTCCAACAGTATCAACAGCAAAAGTGGCGTAAGTATTATCAGGACTAATGCTCAAGCCACCCAGTTGAAAATAAGAATGTCCTTTAGCTAAAACATTACAATCAAACATAATTTCCTCCTCTGCAGCAAGACTTTCCTTTTTTCTAGAATAAATCGGATAATCGTTCCCAGTTTCAAAACGAGTGATATAATAATAACCATTGTATAAGTAAGGCACTGATTCGTCATCTTCCTTAATTCTAGACTTCATTTCCTCAAAAAGCTGTTTTTGAAAAGCTTTTGTATCCGCCGTCATTACTTGATAATAGTCATTTTCTTTATTCAAATAATCAATGACTTCAGGATTTTCCCTTTCATTTAACCAAAAGTAATTATCAATTCTCACATCTCCGAATTTTTCCAACTTTTTGGGTATCATTTTAGCAATTGGCGGTTGTATTTTTTCTGGCATGTTTTGCGCTTTCAGGTTTATAGTGTAAAACACAAAAATAACACAAAGACACCTTAGAATGATTCTATTTTTCATGAAAATAAATTATAAAAGATTAGTAGCAATATAGTAATTTAGCAGCTATTATCAAACTAAAAATAACAATTATGGATTTAATGGGAATGATGGGAAAATTGAAAGAAACCCAACGAAAAATTGAAGAAACTAAAAAAAGATTAGATACCGTTCTAATTAACGAGCAAAGCAATGATGGAAATTTAAAAGTAACTTTTACTGCCAACGGAAAGCTTAAATCAATTTCAATTGATGATTCTTTACTAAAAGACAAAGAACAATTAGAAGATTATTTAATTGTAACCCTTAACAAAGCTATTGAAAAAGCGGCTAAAATAAACCAAGAAGAATTAGATGCAGTCGCAAAAGTGGACATGCCTATGATTCCAGGAATGGACGAGATGTTTAAATAGTAATTATTGGTCAAAATTGTATTATTATGTTGTTTTTAAAATGTAATTTTATTTTTAAATATTTAAAAATAAACATTTTAACAAATATCATGTAAATTTATAATTTAAAATATTTTTCACCTCTATTTTTTAATATTATTTC
>JANMZS010000214.1:0-5304 GCA_031383535.1 Flavobacterium sp. | reverse complement strand
GTTGTTGCATAAACGGCAGCATAAGTGTCTTCGCGAACGTCAATAATTGCATTTGAAAAAAATTTCTGAAAAACTTGAGAAAGCATAATTTTCATTCGATCCGTTCCACAACCCGCACCATAAAAGAAAAGATGTGTGGCTTTGTCTTTATTTTGCAAAATGTCAAACCGATCACTTAAGCGTTCGACAATCTCTTCCGCATCGAGTATTTCGGGGTTTAATCCTAATGTTTGCGTGGTAAATAGTATTTTTCCATCTTCATCTATTGCAATCCAATCGGCTTTTGTAGAACCACTGTCAACTAATAATTTCATTTTTGATTTATTAAAAATTTATAATTTTATACCACTTAAATCCAAATATAAAGGATTTTAAAAGATAAAAAAATCCCGTCAAAATAATTTAACGGGATTATTTATTTGATTGGCTAACTATTTCAAACTTGAAATATGTACAGCAAGATCTATTAATTTACTTGAATAACCGTATTCATTATCATACCAAGATACAAGTTTAAAGAACGTTGAATTTAAACCAATACCAGCAGTAGCGTCAATGATTGACGTTCTTTTATCAGAGATAAAATCTTGAGATACAACAGCATCTTCTGTATATCCCATAATACCTTTCATTGTAGTTTCAGAAGCTAGTTTTAAAGTCGCCATAATTTCGTCATACGAAGTTTCCTTAGCTACTTTTACCGTTAAATCTACCGTAGAAACGTCAGCAGTAGGAACACGGAAAGCCATACCTGTTAATTTTCCATTCAAGTCTGGAATAACTTTTCCAACTGCTTTTGCAGCACCTGTTGATGACGGAATAATGTTTATACTTGCTGCACGCCCACCTCTCCAGTCTTTTCTTGAAGGACCATCGGCAGTCATTTGAGTTGAAGTGGTAGCGTGAACTGTAGTCATAAGAGCTTCTACGATTCCGAAATTATCATGAATAACTTTAGCCAAAGGAGCTAAACAGTTTGTTGTACAAGATGCGTTAGAAACCACTAAATCAGATGCTTTTGCAGTTTCGTGGTTAACTCCCATTACAAACATCGGAGCATCTGCAGATGGAGCAGAGATAATTACTTTTTTAGCACCACCTTTGATGTGCTCATTTGCAGTTTCAATAGTTGTAAAGATACCTGTACATTCTGCCACTACATCAACATCCACTTCATTCCATTTCAAATCAGCAGGATTTCTTTCGGCAGTGATTCGTATGTTTTTTCCGTTTACATATAATTTACCTTCTTTTACTTCTACCGTACCATTAAAACGACCATGAACTGAATCATATTTCAATAAATAAGCTAAATGATCAACATCTAATAAATCATTAATTGCAACTACTTCTACATTATCTCTGTTGAAAGATTCTCTAAAAACAATTCTTCCAATTCTACCAAATCCGTTTATTCCTAATTTTACTTTTGACATTCTTTTTTTTAATTAATCGTTAATTTAAATTTTTACTTTATTTTGAGGTTATTATAATGCAATAACTTTTTTTTAAATAGACATAATTTCAGAAACACGAAGTAATTCTCTATCAATTTCTGTATTTCCTTTTATAGCTTGTTCTAAAGGAGTTAGAGCAACTAAATCATTTAGCATTCCAACCATTAGATTTGACTTTCCTTCCAGTAGTGATTCGACCGCTTTCACACCTAATCGACTTGCTAAAACCCTATCAAAACAAGATGGAGCACCTCCACGTTGCATGTGACCTAATACTGACACTCGTATTTCGTATTCTGGCAAATTAGCTTCAACATAATCTTTCAATTCAAAAACGCTTTTACCTATTTTATCTCCCTCGGCAATAACAACGATACTAGAAGATTTCCCTGAAGCCTTACTTTTACGAAGGGATTCTATTAATCTTTCTAATCCCATATCTTCTTCAGGAATTAAAATTTCTTGAGCTCCAGCTCCTATTCCTGCATTTAATGCAATATGTCCAGCATCTCGTCCCATCACCTCTACAAAAAACAATCTATTGTGTGAATTGGCAGTATCGCGAATTTTATCAATACATTCTATTACTGTATTTAGCGCAGTATCATATCCTAAAGTATGACTTGTTCCAAAAATATCATTATCTATTGTTCCAGGAATTCCCATAACGGGAAAATTATATTCTTTATTGAAAATTTCAGCACCTGTAAAACTTCCATCTCCACCAATTACTACAAAAGAGTCTATTCCTGCTTTTATAAGTTCATCATAAGCTTTCTTTCTACCTTCTGGGGTTCTAAACTCTTTTGATCTTGCAGATTTAAGTATAGTTCCTCCTTTATTTATAATATTATGAACATCTCTGGGGCCCATTTCTTGGAAATCACCTTCAATCATTCCTTGATACCCTCTATAAACTCCTACGCATTTTATATTGTAATAGGCACATGTTCTGACTACTGATCTAATCGCTGCATTCATTCCTGGCGAATCACCACCTGAAGTCAGTACAGCGATTTTTTGTATTTTATTTGGCATTAAATATGAATTTATTTGTAAAATTAATAAACATTCAACAATTTCGCAGTCACTTTCTAATAAATTACCAATATTCGTTTCAATTCAAACGTTTTAGTTAATAAGTTGACAATTTACATAACTAAAAATAAACAAATACAGAGCTAATTATTATTCCTCAGGAATTAAAGCTTCTTTATTGATACTATTTTTTAAGGATTTTGGTTTTGGGGATTTTGAATTTATATTTTCAAAATTCAATTCCTCTAAAATTTTATCTTCTGATTTTGATGTTTTTGTATGATCCGTCTTAACTTTATTAAATACTTTTTTTACTAATTCGTTTAAACTATCAAAATCTAATTCATAAGAAAGCCCTACTCCCTGAGTATAAACTATTCCTTGACCTATATAATTCACATCATTTTCTTTATTGAACATGCGTAAATTTAAGGTTCCATCTTGATTTACTCTATATTGAATTTCTACATTTCCGATAATCCCAGTTTGGCTAATACCCCCAAAAGGCACTCCTACAATTCCGTTAAACGTAATTCTTTCGTTAATTTTTGAAGAAATGGTAGCCACAAATCGTCCATCAGATTCTTTACCAATCCTTTTGTCAGCCGAAATAACATTAAAATCAACTTTAAATTTATCGTTATTAGTTTGGATTATACCTCCTAATAAACCAGTCGCCGTTTCAAAAATACTTCTTGAAAAATCAGATTGTGTTACGCCATCTGAACTTAGAAATCCTCCTGCTGATAATAGGTATAAAGCTTGGGTTTGTCTAACATCTTTGTCATTCAGTTTATATTGTATCTCTGATTTTAAAACACTACTAATGGTTGGAAATTCAAAATTAAAATCAGGTTCTGGACTCGCTAAATCACCTCTTAAGCCAATAATTAATTCTACGGGTACTTTTTTGTTTAAGGATGAATTTTCTAATAATAAAGCGGGATTTGCAGTGGTTTTATACACTGCTTCTAAATTGAGTCGAGCTTTCATTGGATCGCCTTCCCAAGAGATATAGCCTCCTTTTTTTACATCAAATTTTCTATCTATAATTCCACCATACTTAAAATTATAAGTTCCTTCATAAGCCTGAAAATCGCCCCACATATTGAATTTGCCTAGAGTATTAATCTTGAATAATAATGTGCCACTACCTCTCCCTTTCATTCCATGTCCAGATACTCGATCTAAAATAACCTCTACCTCTGCATTTGGTGTTATATCCAAATCAAATTCAAGCTCTAGTCCTTTATAATTTCTATTCGTATCTACGATTCCTTTTTTTAAATTGTATTTTTCTTTAGGACTCAAAAAGTGAATAAAATTATTTTCACTAACATTTTCTGCATCATTAATAGGAATTTTTAATGATGATCCTTTTTCTGATTTGGCGTCAACTTTAATAAACAACTCGTTTGTTGGTCCTTTGATAGTAGCATTACCATCAATAAAAGCTGTTCCATAATAAGCCGCATCTTCGTGATCTACTGTATTTAAAACTAATAATCTTTTGGAACTAATGTTTAAATCTAATTTCCAATCCGAAAAAACATTGTGTTGAATATTCCCATTTAAAATACCAATTGTACCATATTTTGAATCCGTTAGTATGTTTTTTCTAAATAAGAATTTTTCATTAGTCAAATCCACTATTGCTTTATCACTAAGTTGATAATCTACATTCAAATATGGAATTGTTAATCCCGCTTGCTCTACAAAAAGTCTCCCGTTGATATCTGGTTTATTGACATTACCACCAATTGAGGCATTTCCTGAAACAAAGCCTCTTATGTTTGAAATTACCTCACCTCCAAGGGAACTAAGAACACCTAAATTAAATTTTTCTAATTTTAGATTTAAATCTAAAATAGTGTTGTTATTTACAATTTCAAAATTGCCACTAGCATTTAAGGATTTTAAATTATCATTTTGAATAGTAGCATTGAGATTAAATTTTTTAAAACTCTCGTCCCCAGCTATATCAAAATTCAAATCGCCTAATTCTGTTTTATTAATATTCAAATGATCTATTAGAATAGATGCTGTAGGTTGAAAAACGGTGTTGTCTTGTTTAAAATTGACTAAAGCATTTATATTTCCATTAAAAACAAATTTAGGATTGGTTGGCGTAATTTGATGTAAATCGACATTTTTTAGGCTTACTTTTAAATCTTTGAATTTTGGTCCTTTGATGTTACCTTTAAAATTAATTTCCTGATTATTATGAGTCATTATAATATCATTGAAATTAAAATTTTCTAAATTTTTGTCAAAAACAATTTGATTGTTTTGATCTTCTTTTTCATTTAAAAACCATAAATAATCTTTAAATTTAACCTCAGATTTACTAATTCCAACAACATTATTATTGTCTTTATTAATCGTGTGAAATAAATTTAAATTATAATAATCTTGTCCTTTTGATCCGCCTTTAAACTCTGATCTAAAAAACAAAGTGTCTTTCATAGTAACATTAATCAAGCTAAAATCTCTGATTTTATAATACTTGGTTTTTATACTATCCAATTCAATATAAGCGTTATAAAGTGGATTTTTATTGTCAATCTTAACCCTAATATTATCGAATGTATTGGTCGATGCGGTAACTTTTGGAGAATTGAAATTGAGCTTGAATTCCTGATTATCAGAGTTGATATTCCCTTTAACGATTGTATTTGTAGCAATGGAAATTTCTGGATAAAAGATTTCGATTATTTTATTGTAAATCGTAAAATTGAATTTTAAAAATTGTCCTTTCTTAACCTTGACAGGTCTGTAATTAGTATAAAGACTTCCCAACGAGTTTTTT
>JANMZS010000183.1:0-8605 GCA_031383535.1 Flavobacterium sp. | reverse complement strand
GTGTTTTCTATTCGTAATCAAATCGAAAAATCCAAAAAGATAAATTAGAAATCAAATGTTGATTATTTTTCGATTCACAAACACACCAATAAAAATATAATCTTGTGTTTGTAAACCACCACCTAGTATTAAAAAAATGCTCCAATTTAACCTATCACGTGCTAAAAAAGAGCATTTTATTTTACGATATTCTTCTTTATTCTACTGATTATTAGAAGGTAACACCCCAACTAATATCGTGTTTTCTAATCTTTAATCAAACCACAACATGGCGTGGGTATTTACCCTTCTTGCAATCAATATCGTGTTTTCTAATCTTTAATCAAACCACAACTGTACAATCTAGTGCCGTTTGATTCATCTTAATATCGTGTTTTCTAATCTTTAATCAAACCACAACATGCAATTTGAGCAGCACCCAACGCACCTAAATATCGTGTTTTCTAATCTTTAATCAAACCACAACTGAAAGCTACTGCATCCTTGCTGGGCGGATGCTATATCTTTCAGTTGTGGTTTGGCTGTTTAAGATGGCGAAAAACTGTATGTCAATGAACTTCTAAAAATCTTGTCTTCCTACAATTGCCATTATTTCAATTTCATCGGCATTAATTTTATAAAAAATAGTATCCACTCCACAGACACAATATCTATAACCTTGACGAAAACGAAAAGCTTCTGGAAATAAATAGGGATTTGAAGCAATTTTGTCAAAACAGTCGTGCATCATATCAAAATATTTATCTGCTTGATTTAAACCAAATGTTGCTATTCCATATTCATATATTCTTAACAAATCTTCTTTGGCTTTTTCGTTTAAATCATAGTTATACATTTAATTTTCTTTTGAATTCTGCTAACATTTCTTCTCTAGTTTGTTTTTTAGCAAAACCACTTTTTTCAGCTTTATCTAACTTCATTCTAACGAATTCAACATACTCGTCATTTTCGCGTGCTCGTTTAATTAAATAATTTACCGCTTCACTCTTGCTTGTAAATTCCTCTTTACTGATTTGTTGTTTCAACCATTCATCATTCTGATTGGCTAATGTGATGCTTTGTCGTGTCATAATAATAATTTTAGTTGGTGTAAATTTACACCAAACTTTTTGAAATAAATCAGATTTTTGAAATTTTTCCAGTTGAAGAAATATTAAAATCATATCCTTCTACCAAACAATCAAAATCATTTAAAGTAACCTTAATCCAAGGATATCTTTTATAATCTCCAAAATTCTTACCACCCTTCATTTTACTTGCTAAATTCATAAATTTAGAAAGTGTTTTTTGTGATCTTGCTTCAGTGTGATGTAATAATTTTATACAATTACCCTCAACATCAAGTTGTGTAATCTCATATAAGTATTTTAATTTCTCTTCATCCGATAAATCAAAAATTTCATTTGAACTCTTATCATACATCAAAATCATTTTCCCTTTAGTTAAAATATATTTCAATGGGTAACCATTTTGATGTTTCTCAGGAACTAATGAATACTTATCTTCAATTTCGCTGTCTTTATTTGTTTTCTTATAATATCTACCTGCCTCAAAGTTTTTAACTAAATCATTCTTTCTTTCTATTTTACCTTTTTTATCAATTCCTTCGTAAATAGCCATACAATAGTTTTCATCATTTTGAGCATAAATAATATGTTTATGCTTTTTTCTACTTGCTTTTTCTGATTGAAGATTTTGCTCTGGCTGTCGCTTGATTTCTATTGGGGTGTCTTTCACAAAAAGACGTACTTTATGAATTGGTATTTTCTTTTCCTCATTTTGCCATATAACACAATCTTTTTCAATGGTAGCTCCTTCTTTTTTGAATTTTAAAATTTTATTATCTACTGCTTTTTGAATGATCGTTTTAATATTACTGTCAACAATTTTTTCAATATCTCCAGCATTTAATTTTGTAACTTCTTTTCTCATTACATATAACTTCTCAACATTTGCCTTTATATCTTTTTGAAGAATATATCTCCCGGCAATTTGCAAAGGTTTTTCATTTTCATCTAACATTCTTTTAGCTACTGCCCCTATGAAACTTTGCTTATGAAGTGAACCCCTTGCAGAGTCGCTTTTCTGAATTATTGGCAATGGCTTACCCTCATTATCTTTTTGATATACTACAATTTCTTTTCCTGTTTCTGGATGCTTATAAGTGACTTTCATTTTCTTACCATTTTCATCTAATTTTAATTCTCCATTTACATCTTTTTCATATTCTGGCAAATGAAGTAACTTTCCTTTCTTTCTTAATTTTTTATATGTGTTTACTTTCATCACATCTTTTTTGACGTGTTTTACCAAAACTGTTTCTTCAATCTCTTTTAAATCACGAGCAAAACCTTTCCAAGGAATTGTATTTCTTATAATTTCTCTTGCTTCTTCTTTTTTATTTTCATCTTCTTTCTCCCAATATTTGGCTAATGAATCGTACTTGTCTTTTGTTATACACGCTATCACAACTGCATCTTTACAATGGTGGGTGTGATTATCCCTGTTTTTTTCTAACTTTCCATTGTCCTCTTTGTAGAAAACATCTTTTGCCCAAAGTTTTCTAAATTCATCTGTCATTGTGCCTTTTACCGAATAAACCTTTTCAAAACAAGATTTTAAATAATTTTGGGCAAATCGAGTAATTAAACCCACATCAACTTTTTGACTGTTCTTGAAACCATCTGTTATGTCTTCCATAACAAATCTGTTATGTTTACCATACCAATAGTCAAACTCCATTTTTAGTTTATGTCTTTCTTGAATGTTTTTATCTTTTTTTTCTTTGTCGGTAATTCTGCTTCCATTTTTCTTCAGTATTTCAATTTCTTTTTCTAATGAAAGATATTTTGTTTTCCAATTTCTAATTCTTAGTAAAACATCGTCCAAATTATCAAGTTGGGCAGGCAACAATTTTTTCTTTACGTTTCTATTAAAATCAGGATCAGCTAAGGTTTTATTCATCAAACTATTATCTTGTGACAATTCTCTCGGCAAAGTATGTTCTATATCATATTTTATGCTTTTTCCAATAAAATCAGATAATCTTATAGTTTGACCCGTATAAAGACAAATATGGTTTTGTTCTTTCCAAAGTTCATATCTTAGTATTTCTTCTTTGGTTACTATTTTTTTATCTTCTCTTTGCTCTAATGCAAATTGAAATTTCATTATATCATCATCATTTGGATTAATTGTATCACCAGTTTCTTTAAAATACAATTCTTCAATTTTTTGTTTATAGATTGCTCTTAAATTTTCTCTTTCTTTCTGATATTCTTCAATTGCTTTTCTTTTGTTATTGTCGTTTAATTCTCTTGCTGTTTCAATATGAATGATTGTGTCTTTGCTTATTTGTCCTTCAATGAGTAAACTATTTATCAGTTTTCGCAATTGATGAACTGTTTTCATTGCCATTGGATTTTTAATTGATGTTGTCAATGGACTTCCTAACCCCAAAAGGTCATTTCCGTTTTCGTCTTTATGTGCTTTACCATCATAATCTTTTAATGGTTTAGGTTTAAACTTTTCTAAATCAGAAGGATGATATAATTTTTTCAAATCCTCTTTTTTACAATACTCAAAACTTAGTAAATAGTTTTCTACTTTATCTTTTAAAGTTTCAATTTTAATTCTTTTTCTTAATTTTAAATTTTTAAGTAAAAAATCAAAATAATAGTCAAAATATTCCTCTTTATCCACATTTTCGTTCCATGCTTTTTTACCAAATACATTTTCAAATTTTATCCATAAATCTTTTCTAAATATCGGTTCGGCTTCTTTTGAGTAAAAAACACGGTTTTCTTTATCTTCATAATAGATAGAAAGCAAATCATTTACAGCATTACAATATTTTTTTTCTAATGAAAAAGCATCGATAATACTTCCAATCTCCAATTCTATTTTTTCTCTTTTAGTAGTATTATTCCAAAATTCTTTTTTTACAACATTTTCAATATTTGCCATAAATACAGCGTGGGAGTAAATCAATCCCTTTTCTAAATATTTATTGATTTTTTCAATAGCACTCAAACTCAAATCGCAATAGCCTGTTTTTAGTGATACCGTAGAAAATTTAGCAGCTTTTGCCTTATCTAACTTTAACTTTTCAAAGGCGAAGCTTTCTAATTTTTTAGCATCTTTAAAAGTTTGCCAAGCGTGCCAAACATCAATATAATTGTATTTTTTGAAATTGCCTCTCTTGTTTTTTTCAGTAGTTTCAACTTCAAAAGATTTCCAGTCTTGACCGAATATGGAAATAAAATTTGAAATTGTTGGACATCCTTGCACCGTAGTATTCAACTTGTAATTAACTACATATTCAGCTGTTTTAGCCTCTTTGTTTTTATAGTATAATGCTACTTTTTCTTTTGGCACTAACTCATCAACTATATCTTTAAAATCAAATGTTGGTTTTGTTTTTCTATAAAATTGCTTTTTTATCTTTTTAATTTCATCATCAGTCAATTTTCGGAGTTTTTCATCAACTGGAGTTTTAATTTTAATATTATTTATAAACTGAAACATTCTAAATTCTTCAAACTCGGGTATTGATAAATTACACCTTCTTTTATTGGTTTGAAAATTACAATAACCAACTAACCCTTTTTGAGATTTTAAAGGTCTTTGAAAAAATATAGCTTTACATAATTTTTCTTTTAATTCCTCATCTATTCCTTGTTTTCGACAGATTAAATTAAATTCTATCAAGTAATGTTCTTCTCTACCTGTATAGTGATTTCTAATTTTAGCATTTTTAACTATTATTTCTTTTTCACCTTCTTTAGAAATATTTCCTTCCTTATTATAAATAGAATAAAAATATTGACCAATGGTTTCAAAATTTCCATTTACCAATTTTAAATCTAAACCTTTAATACCTTCCTTAACTGGTCCAGAAGTTTCGGGTCTATTTAAAAATCTGTTTACTTCCAATTTAATTAGTTCCAAAGTGCTAAAATCGCTATCCTTAATTTTATTATTTATGACTTTATCAATGTAGGATTTGATAGATTTAATTTTTTTCTCAGTAGGATTTAAATCGTTTCGATCTTTTACATCAAATTCAATAAATTGATTTTCAAATTCTAATTTTATTGTAGTAAAATTATTTTCTTCTATAAAAACTTGAAGTTTTGCTTTAAGATTATCAATTATACTATCATCTGTTTTGTCTAATCTATTACTCAAAAAACCTCTTCTTTGAGCGAGATGATAAAACACTCTTCCTAATTCATAGTTTGAAAGTTTTTCTTTACTAGCTTTATCTCTTAAATAATAAGGGTTTTCTTTTTGTTGTCTTCTTATTTCTTTATGTTCTTCATTATCCTTTTCTCCATAATTATCAGTTTTTAACCACTCTAAAAAATTTGATGTAGTTGGATAAGTCGTAAAGTTGGAGTTTTTCCAAACTTCTAATTGTTCCATTTCAAGAGGACACATTCCATTCTCAATTAAAACTTTTAAAGTTTCAAATTTTCTAACTTTTAATCTTAATTTTAATTTTCGTATTCCCCTAAAAGTTGTTCTATCAGCAGTTTTCGATTTATATTTTCCTTTATCATCTTTTAAAACACCCGCATCAAAAACTAAAACGCCTTTTTCTTTAAGTTCAAATTGAAAATTATTTTCTTTGAAATAATCCACTATCGCCCACCCAATGCTATTTGTTCCTAAATCTAATCCTAATATTTTTGCCATAATAATCTCTGTTTTGTAAGAATTTCTAAAGTTAAATAAAAAATAATTACCCACTTTACGGTTTTCCACATTCAAACCAAAGTTTTTTTTATGTACATTTGTCATGATTAAAATTTCTAATCTTTAATCTTATCACAATAAGGCTATATGCCGTAGAGAAATCTTTAGTCCTGCTTCGGTGGGACTTCTTTTTTATTTTTTTAATCGGCACTATTTCTTACTTTTACTTTTTACAAAATCCATTTTTTATGTCAAATATGCTTCCGTTTTTACTGCTTTTTATTACTGCGCTCGCTATTGGAATTTTCATTGGAAAACTACTGTTTTCAGCCAAATCCCAATCCGAGAAAGTCTTTCTAGAAGAAAAGCTGAATGATTTCAAAGAGCAATCTTTGGTCGAAAAAACAGCTTTAGAAAAACAATTGCAACAATCCATTCAAGAAAAAGAAGCCATTCGCAACGAAAAAGAAGCCATCAACATTCAATTGACCAAAAAAGAAGTTGATTTTGAGAATCTTTGGCAACGCAACAAAGAACAAAAAGAAGAAGTCGAAAAACTACAAGAAAAATTCACCAAAGAGTTTGAAAATTTAGCCAATAAAATCCTAGACGAAAAATCAAGCAAGTTTACGGAACAGAACAAAGAGAATATGAAAAACATCTTGTCGCCTTTGCAAGAAAAAATTCAATTGTTTGAGAAAAAGGTCGATGACACCCACAAAGAAAGTATTGATTATCACGCCGCTTTGCGCCAGCAAATTCTAGGTTTACGCGAAATGAATATTCAAATGAGCAAGGAAACCTTGAACCTGACCAAAGCTCTCAAAGGCGATAGCAAAATGCAAGGCAATTGGGGAGAACTAATCCTTGAAAGAGTGTTGGAAAAATCGGGATTAGAAAAAGATAGAGAATATTTTGTGCAACAATCCCACACTAATGAAGGCGGACAACGCGTTTTTCCGGATGTTGTCATTAATCTACCCGATGGTAAAAAGATGATTGTCGACTCGAAAGTATCGTTAACCGCTTATGAAAAATTCATTAACGAAGAAGATGATTCTTTAAAAAATGGTTATTTGAAAGAGCATGTCAATTCCATCAAACGCCACGTGGAGCAACTGGGCGATAAAAATTATCATGATTTATACCAAATAGAAAGCCCTGATTTTGTATTGCTTTTTATCCCGATGGAACCTGCTTTTGCATTGGCTTTGAATGAAGATACTACTTTATATAACAAAGCTTTCGAGAAAAATATTGTCATTGTAACACCATCAACTCTTTTGGCAACTTTACGAACCATAGACAGCATGTGGACCAATCAAAAACAACAAGAAAATGCCTTTGAAATTGCACGACAAGCGGGTGCTTTGTATGATAAATTTGAAGGTTTCGTTGCTGATTTAATCAAAATTGGTAAGAGAATAGACGAAAGCAAATTGGAATACCAAGGTGCTATGAACAAACTAGTAGATGGCAGTGGTAATTTGATAAAAAGAGTAGAAAACCTAAAGAAAATGGGAGCAAAAACACAAAAATCATTGCCCGAAAACATATTGAATCGAGCCAATATCGAGGATAATTAAATTTTAATTGACTTCCTTTTCAGATTCTGATTTTTTTAAACAATCTCTAAGAGCAAACCGTAATTTTGTAAATTTAAAAACAAACCCTGTTTTTTCGATTTTTTCAGATGATACTCTTTGACCTGTCAAAACAATATCTGCCATTTCGCCCATTAAAATTCGTATAAAAAATTCAGGAACATTGGGGAGCCATATTTTATATCTAAATTTTTTAGCTAATTCATTCGAAAACATAGTATTTGTAGTACCATCTTTTATTGCAGCGTTATAAGCACCTTCAATCTCTTTATTTTCAATTGCAAAAAGATAGATTGAACATAAATCTTTGATATGAATCCAAGGCATATATTGCTGACCAGAGCCAATAGCCGAACCCAACTTTAACTTAAAAATTGGCACTAATTTTTCCAAAAAACCTTCATTTCGTCCTAAAACGAGACCTGTACGAATCTTCACGGTTCTAGTCCCTAAAGTTGAAATTAAATCAGCAGCAGCTTCCCATTTCTGACAGGTATCCCCTAAAAAATCATTTGCTAATGGACTGTTTTCTGCTAAAATTTGTTTACTAGTGTATGCTCCATAAATTCCAATTCCAGAGGCTGATACAAAAACATCTAATTTTTTATTGTGTTTTTGAAGTACTTCATAAATCAGTTGAATTGCCCCAACCCTACTTTGAACAATAGCTTCTTTTCTGGCAGGAGTCCACCTTTTATCTGCTATACCTTCACCAGCGAGATTAACGATATAATCTGCTTCGAGAACAGATTTCTCGTCAATAGTGCCTTTTTCAACATCCCATTGAAAATAGGATATTTCATTCGTGTTTTCTTTCTTACTCCTACTTAATATTAAAATTGAATATCCATTATCAATCAAAAGCTGGGTAAGATGCTTTCCAACAAAGCCCGAGCCTCCAGTAATTAAAACCTTTTTTTTCATATATGTAAAATTTGATTTTTTAGTAGTCATATATGGTATCGCTTTTATTTATTGGTGTTTGCTTACGCAAACTTCTTGTTAATGGCGATTTCATAGCTTTATAAATATACTCAAATTATTAGTTAAAACTATTTATTATTTAAAAAAATATTCCATTAGCTATTTAAGCTGTTTTTAATTATTGCTTTTTATGGGTAAATTTAATTCAAGATTGAAAAATAATTATACAATTATTGTTAATGCGAATCAAGGGTTAAAATGCTAAATTTAAAAAAGCCGCAGCGATTTTTCCGAAGATATGAATCAACAAACCTTTGCTTGATCTAACTTTACTTGCTTTTTGAATATCCGTTTTAACAATCAACCAATTAAACAAT
>JANMZS010000112.1:0-1761 GCA_031383535.1 Flavobacterium sp. | reverse complement strand
TGCGTTGCTATACCAACTGGACATGTATTTAAATGACATTTACGCATCATAATACAACCCGAAGCTACAAGTGGGGCAGTGGCAAAACCAAATTCTTCAGCTCCTAATAAAGCAGCAATTGCTACATCACGACCTGTTTTTAACTGTCCGTCACATTCCACTACAATTCTACTTCTTAGATTGTTTAACACTAAAGTTTGTTGTGCTTCCGCCAAGCCAAGTTCCCAAGGAAGTCCAGCATGTTTTAATGATGTTAAAGGAGATGCTCCAGTACCACCATCATATCCTGCAATTAAAACAACATCGGCTTTGGCTTTAGCAACCCCAGCTGCAATGGTTCCAACACCTACTTCCGAAACTAATTTTACATTAATTCTAGCTTCTCGGTTAGCATTTTTTAAATCAAAAATTAATTGTGCTAAATCTTCAATAGAGTAAATATCATGGTGAGGTGGAGGCGAAATCAATCCAACAAAAGGAGTTGAATTTCGAGCTTCAGCAATCCAAGGCAACACTTTTTCGCCGGGTAATTGTCCACCTTCTCCAGGTTTAGCACCTTGAGCCATTTTTATTTGTATTTCTTTTGCACTAGATAAATAGTGTGAAGTTACACCAAATCGTCCAGAGGCAACTTGCTTAATAGCAGAATTACGGCTATCACCATTGATGTCTGGTTGAAAACGAGTTCTGTTTTCTCCACCTTCACCAGAATTAGATTTTCCGCCAATTCGGTTCATTGCAATAGCCAAGTTTTCGTGAGCTTCCCTTGAAATAGATCCATAAGACATCGCGCCAGTTTTGAAGCGTTTTACAATTTCTGTCCAAGGCTCTACTTCTTCTAATGGAATTGGATTTAAGTTGTCAAATTCAAATAAACCACGAATCGTCATTAAATTTTCAGCTTGATCATTTACTGCTTTGGCATAAACATCATAACTATCTTGATCACTTAATCTTACGGCTTGTTGTAATTTTGAAATAGTCAAAGGATTAAACATGTGTCTTTCGCCATTACGTCTCCATCTATAATCTCCACCGATATTTAATCCTAATCTATTCGGAATTAAATTATCAGGATAAGCATATTTATATCTTTCGTTAATTTCTTTCTCAATTTCATATAATCCAATACCTTCAATTCTAGAAGTGGTGTATGGGAAATATTTTTGAACAAATTTAGAATTGAAACCAACAATTTCGAAAATTTGTGAACCTCGGTAAGAGTGTAATGTTGAGATTCCAATTTTATTCATGATTTTTAAAATTCCTGAACCAATCGCTTTATTGAAATTATCAACTGCTTTTTGTTCGCTAATTCCAGTAATAAAACCTTCCTGCACTTGTACGCGAATAATCTCATTGACCATATACGGATTTATAGCACTTGCGCCATAACCAAATAAAGTAGCAAAATGATGGGGTTCACGAGGTTCAGCAGATTCTATTATTATATCAAAATAAGAACGCTTGCGCAAACGATTCATTTGATGATTCACATAAGAACATGCTAATAAAGAAGGAATTGGTGCAAAATCTATATTCACACCTCTATCCGAAAGGATAATGATATTGTTTCCTTTATCTAAAGCTTTGGTAATTTGAACAATAATGTTTTCTAATGCATCTTCCAATCCATTTAATCCTTTTGCTTTAGGATATAATATTTCGATAGTTTCTGCTTTGAAATTATCTACAGCTATTGTTCTAATTTTTTCTAAATCTCCGTTTGAAATTACTGGATTTTGAATTCTTAGTTTACGG
>JANMZS010000140.1:0-8865 GCA_031383535.1 Flavobacterium sp. | reverse complement strand
TTTGTTTTTCTTTTAGTATCAAATGTTGCCCTATTTGGTCAAACAGTTTCTGAAAAAAATACGAATTCAAATAATACAATCGAAAACAACCTTGTTGAGAAAGAAGCAACTACAAATACTTCTAACATGAATTTTGTAATTTGGTTCATGGGGTCAAAACAAAATCCAGGTACTACAATAATTCCAGCAGGTGAAAATACAAGAAAACAATTTATGACTTCTGGTTTAGCACCTAACCGTTTGTTAATTAAAGCCTTTTTGAAAAAAGCAGTTAATTTTGAAGTAGCTACAGCTTAATTCAAATTAAAAATAAAATCATAAAAAAAGCTAATCTTCGAGATTAGCTTTTTTGTTTTATAAAAGTATGTATTATTCAAATTCTGAGGTGAAGAATAACTGCACGTTGGGATATTTATTTTGAGTCATTTGTATTGTAAAATCCGAATCAGCTAGGAATACCAATTGCCCATATTTATCATGTGCTAGAAATTTTTGTTTGATTCTACGGAATTCTTTAAACTCATCGCTTTTTGAGTCGTTAGGTTTTACCCAACATGCTTTGTGTACAGGAAAGTTTTCATAAGTACATTTGGCACCATATTCGTGTTCTAAGCGATATTGAATGACTTCATATTGAAGCGCCCCAACCGTTCCAATTATTTTTCTGTTATTCATTTCGAGTGTAAACAATTGCGCTACTCCCTCATCCATTAATTGGTCAACTCCTTTGTCAAGCTGTTTGGCTTTCATGGGGTCAGCATTATTAATGTATCGGAAATGTTCAGGAGAAAAACTAGGAATCCCTTTAAAACTCATCATTTCGCCCTCGGTCAAAGTGTCTCCAATCTTAAAATTCCCGGTATCGTGTAATCCTACAATATCGCCAGGATAAGAAATGTCGACAATCTCTTTCTTTTCGGCAAAAAAAGCATTTGGACTAGAGAATTTTAAATTCTTTTTCTGGCGAACGTGGTAATACGGTTTATTTCTTTCAAAAGTGCCAGAAACAATTTTTATAAAAGCCAGTCTATCTCTGTGTTTTGGATCCATATTAGCATGGATTTTAAAAACAAATCCAGACATTTTTTCTTCTTTTGGATCTACTAATCTCGTTTCAGAATCCTTAGCCCTTGGCGATGGTGCTATTGCTATAAAACAATCCAAGAGTTCGCGAACACCAAAATTATTCAGTGCCGATCCAAAAAAAACAGGTTGTAATTTTCCGTCTAAATAGTCTTGACGGTCAAACTTGGGATAGACTTCGTCTATTAGTTCGAGTTCTTCTCTTAATTTTTCTGCAGGTTTTTGACCAATAATTTTTTCTAATTGCTGCGCCTGTTCGCTATCGCTCGAGTCAGTACTTTTGACATCCGAAAAAGCTATCGTTTCTTCAATATTTTTTCGGCTATCACCACTAAACATATTAATGTTTTGTTCCCACAAATTATAAATACCTTTAAAATCATATCCCATTCCTATAGGAAAACTAAGTGGGGTAACGGTCAGACCTAACTTTTGTTCGACTTCGTCCATCAAATCAAAGGCATCTTTTCCTTCACGATCCAGTTTATTGATAAAAACAATAATGGGAATTTTTCGCATTCGGCATACAGCAACTAACTTTTCGGTTTGTTCTTCGACACCTTTTGCCACGTCAATAACCACGATAACGCTATCAACTGCGGTTAAAGTTCTAAAAGTGTCTTCGGCAAAATCCTTGTGACCTGGTGTGTCTAGGATATTTATTTTTTTGTCTTTGTAAATAAAGGCTAGAACCGAAGTAGAAACCGAAATTCCTCTTTGACGTTCTATTTCCATGAAATCGCTTGTGGCACCTTTCTTTATTTTGTTATTCTTTACCGCACCCGCTTCTTGGATAGCTCCTCCAAAAAGGAGTAGTTTTTCGGTAAGTGTTGTTTTTCCAGCATCGGGATGTGATATAATCCCAAAAGTTCTTCTCCTTTGTATTTCTTCTAAAAAAGCCATATTTGTATAAATAGTTTGCAAAAGTACTATTTAAAAACACCAATCAAAAAAAATAGTCTTGCATTCCAACTAAATTAGCTAAAGTTGTTTTTTTATTAAAAACCAACAAAAAGATTTAAAATTGGCGTAAGGTTTCATCGTAATCGTTTTGTTTTTAGTAAAATATAACGTTTTCGTTAATAACATTCGTTTTTTTTAGCAAATCATTATTGATGGATATAATATCTTTGTGCTTCAAAAAATATTAATTAGTATATCAAACAATGCTGTTTGATTCAACATTTAAAACAAAAAAAATGAGCATTATTATCAAGATTCACGCAAGACAAATTTTCGATTCAAGAGGAAACCCAACAATAGAGGTTGATGTAGTAACAGAGAACGGTGTTTTAGGACGAGCAGCAGTTCCTTCTGGTGCTTCAACAGGAAAATTTGAAGCAGTAGAATTGAGAGACGGTGGAAAAGCATTTCTTGGAAAAGGAGTTCTAAAAGCGGTTGAAAATGTAAACACTAAAATAGCTGAAGAATTAGTAGGAATATCGGTTTTTGAACAAAACTTGATTGACCAAACTATGATTGATTTAGACGGTACGCCGAACAAAGCAAATCTTGGAGCAAATGCTATTCTTGGAGTTTCGTTAGCTGCTGCCAAAGCTGCTGCTAATGAATTAGGTTTGCCTTTATACAGATATATTGGTGGGGTTTCAGCCAATACGTTGCCAGTTCCGATGATGAATATTATCAACGGGGGTTCTCACTCTGATGCTCCAATTGCATTTCAAGAATTCATGATTTTTCCAGTGAAAGCAACTACTTTTTCACATGCCATGCAAATGGGTACTGAAATTTTTCACAGCCTTAAAAAAGTATTACATGACAGAGGTTTAAGTACCGCTGTGGGTGATGAAGGTGGATTTGCACCTAATTTAGCTGGAGGAACTGAGGATGCTTTAGACACCATTAAATTAGCAGTAGAAAAAGCAGGTTACACTTTTGGGGATGAAATTATGGTTGCCTTAGACTGTGCTTCTTCAGAGTTTTATGTAGACGGAAAATACGATTATTCTAAATTTGAAGGACCAACAGGAAAAATAAGAACCTCAGCTGAACAAGTTGATTATTTAGCTGAATTAGCAGCAAAATACCCAATCATTTCTATCGAAGATGGAATGGATGAAAACGACTGGGATGGGTGGAAATTGCTTACTGAAAAAATTGGGCATAAAACTCAATTAGTAGGGGATGATTTGTTTGTGACTAATGTAGAACGTTTGTCAACAGGTATTGAAAAAGGGATTGCCAATTCAATTTTAGTAAAAGTAAATCAAATTGGAACTTTGACCGAAACAATTGCTGCAGTTAACATGGCTAAAAATGCTGGTTATACTTCTGTGATGTCTCACCGTTCAGGCGAGACCGAAGACAATACCATTGCAGATTTAGCAGTGGCATTAAATTGTGGACAAATAAAAACAGGTTCTGCTTCGCGTTCTGACCGTATGGCTAAATACAATCAATTGATTAGAATTGAAGAAGAATTAGGAATTACCGCTTATTTTCCTGGTAAAAATGCGTTTAAGATAAAATAAACATATAATTTTTATTAAAAAGCCATTTACGTAAAGTAAATGGCTTTTTTTTGTATTTTAACATTTTCATTGCGAATTCCATTTTTTAATTTCATCGAAATAGACTAAATTTGGAAAATTATTTTTATAAAAAAATTATTTCAAAATACACTATGTCAAAAACAGCAACACTAGAAATTGAAGGTAAAAAATATGAGTTTCCAATATATGTGGGTACCGAAAACGAAATGTCAATCGATATAAGTAAACTGCGGGATTTAACAGGTGCAGTTACAATGGATCAGGGATATAAAAACACTGGTGCTTGTAAAAGTGAAATTACTTTTTTAGATGGTGAAGAAGGCATATTGCATTACAGAGGGTATTCAATCGAGCAATTAGCTGATAAAGGAAATTTTCTAGAAGTTTCGTACCTTTTAATTTTTGGAGAGTTGCCAACAGTTTCTGAACTAAAAGAATTTGAAGCGCATATTCGAAGATACACCTTGGTCAACGAGGAAATGAAAAACATTATTGATGGTTTTCCAAAAACTGCTCATCCGATGGGAGTTTTAGCGGCATTGACTAGCGCATTAACTGCTTTTAATCCAAAATCAGTAAATCCAGAAAACAAAGCTGAATTGTATGAATCGGTTTGTAAAATTATGGGTAAGTTTTTAGTAATAGCAACTTGGACGTACAGAAAAAGTATGGGGTATCCATTGAATTACTATAACAATACTTTAGGGTATGTTGAAAATTTCATGAATTTGATGTTTGAGTTACCAACAGAACCTTTCAAAGCAAATCCACTAGTTATAGATGCACTTGATAAATTATTTATTCTTCACGCCGATCACGAACAAAATTGTTCCACTTCTACAGTACGAATGGTGGGTTCGTCACATGCGGGATTATTTGCTTCTATTTCAGCTGGAGTTTCGGCACTTTGGGGGCCACTTCATGGTGGTGCAAACCAAGCTGTTCTTGAAATGCTAGAAGAAATTCATGCGAACGGTGGCGATGCCGCTAAATATATGGACAAAGCCAAAGATAAAAATGATCCTTTTAGACTAATGGGTTTTGGACATAGAGTCTATAAAAACTTTGATCCAAGAGCCAAAATCATCAAAAAAGCCGCCGATGATGTTTTGAAAACACTAGGTGTTGATGATCCAATTTTGGATATTGCTAAAAAACTAGAAGCATTAGCTTTAGCGGATGAGTACTTTGTATCTCGAAAATTATATCCTAATGTAGATTTCTATTCCGGTATTATTTACCGTGCATTAGGAATCCCAACCGATATGTTTACTGTAATGTTTGCTATAGGAAGATTACCAGGTTGGATAGCACAATGGAAAGAAATGCGATTAAACAAAGAACCAATAGGAAGACCGCGACAAATCTATACAGGCTATACTTTAAGAGAGTTTGTAGAAATGGAAAAACGATAATCAAATTAATGCACTAGTTAAAACCACTTCAATCGAAGTGGTTTTTTCATATTTGGAAATTGATAAGATAAATTATGGAACTCCCTGCACAAATTAAAAAAATACTTATACTATTATTAACAATATTTAGTATCAACATTACTACTGCTCAACATCAAATAGATAAAGATGTTACTTTTAGCCTAAAAGGAGAAAAGGGTTTTGTAAAGCTAAACTCCTTTTTAGGCTATATAGATTATAATGATATTGACAATTGTGATAATGCTAGTGGTATGTTTAAATTTCAAGTAACCTCAAAGGGGAAAATAGCATCAATAGAAATAGAAGGAAATTTACCTTCTGGTTTAATTGAAGCGGTAAAACAGAGAATCTTATTAATTCAAGATAAATGGATTTTTAGTGATGCTATTAAAGAAAAAGATAAAAACATTCAATTTTATTATCCTGTATACATACAACAATCTGAAAAATGTAATTTTAAAATACATGAATCTTATGATTTAATAATAAAACTATTTAAGAAATATTCGGTTTTATCAATTGATAATGATACTTATTTTATTGAGCCATTAGTATGGCATGCTAAAATTAGATAGTAATGATAAATACAAGCTGTCAAAGAGTTTCTCGCTCCACGCTCCTGCCCGAAATGAAATTCGGCGAAGTCAATCCTTTCAAGGGTTAGCTGACTAGAGTAGTTGGTTTCTAGATTTATGACAACCCTGTTAGTCCCGAATACTCGGGATAAACTCTAATAGGGTTTTTTGTATAAAAAACGATGAAATCTTTATTAACATCAGATTTACCAAAAACGAACTCGGAGATCTGCAAACCAAGATTGTATTTGAGGGTAAGACTTAAATATAAATTCAAAAACCACTTCAATCGAAGTGGTTTTTTTTATCTTTGACCAAAGCTATATAAAGAATGCTGAAATTAAATATAAATAACGAAACTTCTAGGTTAAGAGCCGTAGTTCTAGGTTCTGCGATTAGTAATGGGCCCACTCCAAAAGTAGAAGAGGCTTATGACCCTAAATCATTAGAGCATATTCTGGCAGGGACGTATCCTGTAGAGTCGGATATGGTGATTGAAATAGAAGCTTTCAATCAAGTTTTTTTAAAGTACGGAGTTAGGGTATATCGCCCTAAATTAATTGAGAATTACAATCAAATTTTTGCTAGAGATATAGGTTTTGTAATTGGTGATGTTTTTATTAAATCAAACATTCTTCCCGATAGAGAAAGAGAATTAGATGCTATTCAATATGTAATCGATCAAATAAATCCAGTAAAGGTGGTGCGTCCTCCTGCAAATGTTCATATAGAAGGCGGCGATGTGATGTTGTGGAATGATTATATTTTTATTGGAACCTATAAAGGAAGTGATTACAAAGATTATATTACCGCACGAACAAATACCGAAGGAGTTCAATACATCAAAGATTTGTTTCCTGATAAAATTGTTAAAGAATTTGATTTGGTGAAGTCAAAAATAGAAGCTCGTGATAATGCACTTCACTTAGATTGTTGCTTTCAACCTGTTGGAAAAAATAAAGGAATCATTTATAAAAGAGGTTTTCGTGAAGAGGCCGATTATGTGTTTTTAGTGAATCTTTTTGGTGCAGCAAATCTTTTTCATATTACTCGAAAAGAAATGTATAATATGAATTCTAATGTATTTTCGATAGATACTAATGTTGTTGTTTCAGAAAAAAAATTCAAAAGGCTTAACAAATGGTTACGAGAAAATGGATTTGTAGTAGAGGAAATTCCCTATGCAGAAATCGCCAAACAAGAAGGATTATTGCGATGTTCGACTTTGCCGTTGATAAGAAGATAAGAAAAGTTGTAGGTTGTGGGTTATAGGTTATAGGTTTTAAGTTGTAGGTTTTGAGTTTTTGCTAAGCAACAATATTATTTTAATTCGGTTTTAAATCAGAAATAAATAAAGTAATATGCGATTAATACGTCTTTTGACAAAAGTGTTGTTTTTAAACTTTCGACCTACTTATTGTTGAAAAATTTGTTTTTAAAAAGGAACTATTTCTATGAAAAGTTATAAAGATTTAGAAGTTTTTAGTCTGGGTTTAGAGTTGTTTTACAAAAGCCATTCTTATTCTTTAAAATTGCCAAAATACGAGATGTATGAATTAGGTAGTCAATTGAGGAGATCCTCCGATTCTGCTCCTACCAATATTGTGGAAGGATACGGCAGGAAAAAATATAAAGCTGATTTCGTGAAATTTCTAACTTATTCTTATGCTAGTTGTTTAGAAACAGTTTTTCATGTAGAAAAAATTGCTAAATTGTATCCTAATATTATAGAAAATGAGCAGGAATTCATTTCCAAATACAATGAACTAAGCGCTAAAATTTATAATTTTATAAAGTATATAGAAGAAAATTGGAAATCATAATTTTCAACCCCCAACAACCAACAACCAACAACCTATAACCTATAACCCACAACTAAAGAAATGAACCAAACAACAAATTCGATTTTAATGATTCGTCCAGTAGCATTCAGAATGAACGAACAAACTGCAGTAAATAATTATTATCAAAAAGTATTGGATAATTTGCTCCCAGCAACTGTCAATGCCAAAGCTCAAGAAGAGTTTGATACGTTTGTAAACAAATTAAGGGCTGTTGGAATTGATGTAATCGTTGTAGATGACACAACAGATACGGATACTCCAGACAGTATTTTTCCGAATAACTGGATTTCATTTCATGAAAATGGAGATGTAGTTTTATATCCCATGTTTGCTGAAAATCGTCGCGAAGAGCGTCGCGAAGACATATTAGACATTCTGGAAGATAGTGGTTTTGTTATTAATGAAATCATGGATTATACCACTGCCGAAGAAGACGGATTCTTTCTTGAGGGTACAGGAAGTATAATTTTGGATAGAGAAAATGCAAAAGCCTATTGTGCTTTATCCCCTCGAGCGGATGAAGAATTATTTATAGAATTTTGTGAAGATTTTGAATTTTACCCTGTGCTATTTGAGGCTTTTCAAACAGTGGATAAAGAGCGAAAATTGATTTATCATACCAATGTAATGATGTGTATTGGCGAAACGTATGCCGTTATTTGTGCCGATTGTATTGATGATAAAAAAGAGCGAAAAATGGTTTTGGATAGCTTAAAGGGTGATGAAAAAGAAGTGATTCTTATTACTGAGGAGCAAGTCAATAATTTTGCGGGAAATATGTTGGAGTTAAAAGGGGCCGATGATAGAAGGTATTTGATAATGAGTTCCTCTGCTCATCATAGTCTAACCAAAAAGCAAATTGCCCAACTCGAAGAGCACGTGACCATTTTAAGTTCTAGTTTGGATACCATCGAAGCTTGTGGTGGCGGAAGTGCCAGATGTATGATGGCTGAAATTTTCCTGCCAAGAGAAGAATAGCAAACGATTCCTTTTTTTGTACTTTTGCCAAATGAAAAATAAAAAAACCTTGGTGCTTGGAGCATCCTCAAAGCCTGATAGATATTCATTTAAAGCCATTTCCCTTCTTGTAGAAAAAGGACACTCGGTACTTGCCATTGGGCAAAATCAAGGAGAAGTTGCGGGGATTAAAATTCAGACCAAAGCCATTCCTTTAAAAAATATAGATACCATTACCTTGTATTTGAATCCAAAACGGCAACGAGATTATTACAATTATATAGTCGAGTCAAATCCAAAACGAGTAATCTTTAATCCAGGAACAGAAAACCCTGAGTTTTATCAGTTATTAGAGCTCAATAATATAAAAGTTGATGTGGCTTGTACCCTAGTTTTGTTAACAACAAATCAGTATTAATTTTATAAAGCTTCCAGCCTTTTAAAGGCTGGAAGCTCT
>JANMZS010000100.1:0-3032 GCA_031383535.1 Flavobacterium sp. | reverse complement strand
GACTCTTTTTCCCATCGGCTCCCGCTACGCGGTTGCTGTGAAAACATCGTTGCATTCGCACGACGTTCTCCCATCAACCGCTTTGACGGATTTTCTTCGAGAGTAAACTCTCTCGAAAACCTCGACAAAGCGGGAGCCGTTGGTGGTCAGCTTAAAAAACCAAAGAGCAACCAACAGCGTTTAGAAATAAAACTAAACAGAAAATGCAAAATCGCTTAATTCATTTTATAGAAGTAACTAACGAACATAAAGAATTAATACCAAACCAAACAGAAAAAGAGCAACTTTATAAAGTGCTACAACCTATTAGGTATAAATTAAAAACGGATATAGAAAATCTTATTAACGAAGTGAAAAGTAATTATAATATAATAGTTGTCCCCATTCATAGAAGATTCAAAAATAGAGATAGCATTTGCAGTTGATGTGTCTAGTCTTCGTTTAGATAAGTAATGTCAAAACTCATTACAGCAAATTCATTATTAGATGAATATCTTTTTGCATCTTCATTTGAAATACTGTTATGTTTAGAGAAAAGGTCAGACATATACTTGTAAACATCGTCTGATTTTTTAGGAATAATTTTTCTTTTGAACGGTCTGCCTAAATCACTATAGTATTCACCGTGAATTGTAATCATCTCTTGCGCATCTTGGTAAGTCATAATAAAAATATTTGTGGTAAAAATAACAAAAACAATTCATAAATTGCATTAAAAAATGGAAGATGAAAAACCAATAGAGGAAATTAAAACTTCAAAAAATAAATGGCTTTATCCAACGGATGAATACGGAAAAATGGAAAGAGGTAAAGTTTATGAATCACAAACTTATGAAAGCGGAATTCAAGAGCCAACAACAAATAAATTCAAAATAATTAATAAAAGGAAAAAATGAGTAAAACAATAGAAATTAAGAAAGTACACATAAGAAATTTATTTTTATCTTTTATTGTAGGTTTTGGAATTTTGTTTGGTTTAGAGCATTTTGGTAAGTTCAGCTATATAGCAGATACGCCAATAGAATATGACTCATTAGGTAGAGTAAAAATGGTCACTTATGTAGACTATGATACTAAACTAAGAAATATCTATTTTGATACATTTTTTGGAGAAAAATTATCTACGGAAGGCAATGCCTTTACAATATCAGATTTAAATTTTTCAGATAGTGAATTTAATAAGTACCCTGTAAAAAGTTATTATTACACTCAAGCGACAATAAAAGATTATAAATATGGAATTTACATTTCAATTGCTTTGTTTTTTATAACCTTGCTTTTTACTGTCTTTAAAATTAAAATCACATAAATATGAAAAAGTTTATACTGTTATTCCTTTGTTTGACAATAGTGTCTTGTTTTGTAGAGCCAAAGAAAGAAAATCTAAGTATTCTGCCCGAAGTTGTTTCAACAAATAATACCTACGAAAATGAAAAACCTATTATAGATAGCGCATTAATTAAAGAAACTGATACTGTGGTTGGGGAGAACTTTAAAAACCCTACAGAATCAAAAAGCACAATCACAAGTAGATTAGAGATTATTGACAATATAAACTTAATACTTAAAAATAGAAGTAAAATGATTGGCGAAAACAGATTAACTTTTATTAGTGACAAGCGTAATTTAATGCTGTTTTCTAGTTATGAATTTAATTTGGATAATGTTTACGTAGTGTACGTAAACAGAGATTATAATGATGGTTTTGGAGCTAACCGCGTATCTATCGAATGTCAAAAAAATAGCAGTGGTTCAAATTGTATGTATGATACTGTTAATGTGCAGTATATATCAGGATACACTTTTCCTTTAAAAACTAAAGAGGATTGTTTATACTTTGTCGAGCAATTTAACAGTTTATATAAATAGTTATAAAGTTGGAAAAGAAAGTTTACTGAAGATGGTTGAGAATTTTTGAAGATTATTTATATCTAAAACTAAATCAAAAGCGTTTTTAATAACTAAAAATCTTTCGTAAGTTATACTCGTTAGCTCTACCTATTCTACACTACTTACTTTTTCGACCATTACGTTTAAAGTGACATTTATATATTCCGTAATAATTGATTTTAATTCTTCTGTGCTATTTGAACTATATCCAATAGTGCAACAGTAGTTTTGACAAGACATTAAACCTAACTCTATTAACTTTTGAATATCTAAAGGTCTTTCAAGTAATACTTTGCCAAAATTATCATTTATTTTATCAGCATATTGAAAACTCAAACTACCTCTTAAATTATTTATATGAATTACGGACTCTTCATAATCGGCTCTATAGCCGTCATATCCGATAGCCCCAGGCTGGTGCGAGCGTCACGCTCGTACATAGTATCAAAACCGCCTTACCGCACAGCTTTATTAGACGAATATAAAAAACCCGATAGCGCGGATTTGCAATAATTATCTCGTATAGGATAGCGCGGATTTACAATCCGTGCCCATTAACGAGAGTATCGCAGAGGAACAAGAAGAATTTGTAGTTTTGTTATTTTTAAAATAATATGTCAACAAAATATAAAGCCACCACAACCGAAGAAGCCTTTTTTATAACCATTACTACAGTTGGTTGGATAGATGTTTTTACAAGATTGAATCAAAAAAATAACATTATAAGAGCATTACGCTATTGTCAAGAAAACAAAGGCTTAGAAATTTATGCCTATTGCATAATGCACAGTCATTTACATTTGCTTTGCAAAGGAACAAATGGCTTTGTATTGTCGGATATAATAAGAGATTTTAAAAAATTTACATCAAAACAAATTGTAAAAACCATACTAGAAGAGCCAGAGAGCAGAAGAGAATGGATGCTAAATTTTTTTCAAAAAGCTTGCGAGCATCTCAAAAGAGAGCAAAATTATAAAGTGTGGCAAGATGGTTATCATGCCGAAATTGTTGAAACCAATTGGTTTATACAACAAAAAGTTGCTTATATTCACAACAATCCTGTAAAAGATAAAATTGTGGCATTGCCAGAAGATTATTATTTTAGCTCTGCTAGAAATTATGCCGGTTTAGATAATGATTTA
>JANMZS010000087.1:0-4166 GCA_031383535.1 Flavobacterium sp. | reverse complement strand
TTTAGTTGGTAAGAATTGAAGTTTTATTGTTTTACAAAAGCTATAGTAATCATTATATTAAACAAAAAAACCCTTTTTTATAGGGTCCTGGGTTCGAGCCCCAGTCAGGTCACAAAAAGCATTCGATTGTCGGATGCTTTTTTTATTTTTTAGTCAATCGGCCACGTGGAGAAACGGTAGACTTGCCAGCTTGAGGGGCTGGTGCTCGCAAGGGCGTGCGGGTTCAAATCCCGCCGTGGTCACTTTTAAAAAGAAATGCTAAAAAAATATTTTCAAGTGGTATGAAAATTATTTTTTTAGCATTTCTTTTTAAGAAGCAAAATTTTGTGAGAAAGCCAAAATCAATCCCAAAACAATCAAAATTAAAAAAAATTGAACCATAAAACCCTTGATTACAGCAATAAATCAATGTGCCTCTCGTTTCAATAAATATAAAGCATATTGCAATTCTTAAATCCTACAACATGAACAAAATCTTCTTACTACTTATCCTTTTATTCACATTGTCTGGGTGGACACAAAACAAAGTAGCCTTGGACTATTTTAATAAAGGAGTAAAAAAATCGGAAGCAAGAAATAGTGCAGGATCAATTATAGAATATACCAACGCTCTTAAAGAAGAGCCTTTTTTTACAGGAGCTTATTTAAATAGAGCTTTAGAAAAAATAAAAATAAAAGATTTATCTGGAGCTATGACGGATGCTAATGCTGCTATAACCATTGAATCTAAAAATGCAGATGCTTTTACCACTAGAGCGAACATTTTTTACAAACTTAAAGACTATCAAAACACCATAAAAGACTGCTCAGTTGCTATCAACTTAAATCCAAATGATTATGTGTCTTATAATTTAAGAGGTCTTTCATATAAAAACAGTAATGACCTTAAAAATGCCTGTACCGATTTTGCCAAAGCCATCCAACTAGGTAGTAAAAGTGCGGTTAACAATAAAAAAATGTTTTGTAAATAATCTAGTTCTACTTTTTAAAGTATAAAAAAACGTCCTGATTTAAATCGAGACGTTGCTGTTTTTAATCAAAAATTTAAAAGCTATTACTTTTTATTTTTCATAGCCTTTTTTAAATCAATACTACCCGGAATCTTCAATTTGTCTGTTAAAAGAGAAATTTGATCTAAATCAAAATCGCCAGTAAGTGACATCAAAACCGTTTCGTTGTCTTTGCCACCTCTTTCAATAAACATCAAAAGTTCTTTAATTTTACCATTGGCAGTAGCTGATTTTACCATTAATTTAATGTTTTTTCCTTCTTCGTTTACTCGCATTAATTCTTCGAGTTTATTAGATACAATATACTTGTCGGCCGCAGCTTTCATTTCGGAGGTCGCTCTAACGCTGGTTGTGGTAAATACTTTGAGGTTGTCTAATTTTTGAATTAAATTGAGGTAATTGACAATTTCCTTATCAGAAGTATCCATTTTTACCTTACTCATCAAATCAAACATTTTTTTATTAACAATAATTGACGAAATATCATCTTGTCCCTCAAATTTATCAAAAGCAACTTGTGCAAAAATTGAATTTGTAACTAATGCAACAATCAGTGTGAGTATCTGTCTTTTCATTATTTCTGTTTTTTTTAGTTTAATAAATTCAGCAATCAAAACTAACTTATTTTTGGTATTAAATTTATAAAATAAAACTAAAGTTATTATATTTACGTTACTATATAAAACCATGCCAAAAATATGAAATCAAGATTCAATATTGTATTTTTATTTATCCTAACAATTTTTACTTTACAAAGTTGCGAGGATAATGATGACGTACTAGTAACATCAAATATAGATGTCCAAGATTTTATATGGAAAGGGCTTAACTTATATTATCTCTGGCAGGCTGATGTGCCTAACCTAGCCAATGATCGATTTGCCAATCAATACCAACTCAATGCCTTTTTATCTCAGTATCCAGAGCCAGAAAAATTATTTGATGCCCTTAGGGTTGATAAAACCATTGATAGATTCAGTTGGATTGTAAGTGATTATTTAGAGCTCGAAGGACAGCTACAAGGCAACACCAATAATAATGGAGTTGAATTTGGCTTGAGTCGCAAATCCACTGGCTCAAGTGAAGTAATTGGTTGGGTTCGGTATATCATTCCCAACTCAAATGCCTCTAGTAAGGAAATTAAACGTGGCGATGTATTTTATGGCGTTAATGGAACTCAATTAACAATAGATAATTATAAATCCTTGTTATTTGGTTCTAATAATGACTATACCCTCAATCTTGCCGACGTCAATGGAGGTGCTTTTACGCCCAATGGAAAATCAGTTTCCCTGACCAAAACAAACTTGTCCGAAAATCCTATTTTTATCAATAAAGTAATAACTTCTGGATCACATAAAATTGGTTACTTAATGTACAATGGTTTTTATGCAGATTATGATTTGGAATTAAACACTGTTTTTGGCACACTAAAATCACAAGGAATAACCGATTTAGTACTTGATTTACGATATAATAGTGGCGGATCTGTGCAAAGTGCCGTTCGACTTGCCAGTATGATTACTGGTTCTTTTACAGGAAAGGTTTTTGCAAAACAACAATGGAATGACAAAGTAGAAGCCTATTACAATGCTAACGATGCTAATTCATTGATAAACTTTTTTACCAATAAAATAGGAAGCACGTCTATTAATAGTTTGAATCTGACTAGGGTTTATGTATTAACCACCAAGAGCACCGCCTCAGCAAGTGAATTAGTTATCAACGGATTAATACCTTATATTGATGTTGTACAAATAGGTGATATTACCACGGGTAAAAATGTTGGCTCCATTACCTTATATGATTCGCCTACTTTTAGTAAAGAGAATCGAAATCCCAATCATCGCTATGCCATGCAACCTATTGTTTTAAAAATTGTAAATGCAACTGGTTTTGGAGACTATCAAAGCGGGTTGAACCCAACTTACAAGCAAATTGAATATATTGATAATTTAGGAGTATTAGGAAGCGAAAGTGAACCTTTTTTAAACACTGCTATTGCTAAAATTACTGGCGTTGGAAGAATGAAACAGCCTATCACCAGAAACGAGTTTGATTTTGTTACTGATTCTAAATCTAATACTCTACTTCAAAATCAAATGTATCTAGAAAAAGTTCCAAAAGGTCTTTCGAAGGCATTGAAATAAAGAAAGAGGCTTTCAGTGATGAAAGCCTCTTTCTTTTTACTCTTTTTACTAAATCTTGAAATTACAACTTGATGTTCAACCCCAATTTGAAGTTTCTACCCAAAGTATTATACCCAACGTTTTCAACGAATTCTTCATTCAAAATATTCGTTACTGCTCCAAAAATGTTCAATCGGCTTTTTACCAACTCATAGTTTAAGGATGCGTTTACCAATTGGTAAGAACCTAAAACAACCTTTTGCGACGCATACGTATTTCCATCAAAAAAAGCATCATTTCTGGCGTTAACATATTGATAATTCACGTTAAAAGTAGTTCTTGGGCAAATTTGATAATCCAAAGATGAATTCACTTTATGTTTTGGAATCAATCTGTCCAAAGCTTTGTCCACTTGCGTAAAAGTATAATTGGAAATCCATTTTAACTTTTGATTCAAGGCAAAGGTAATTTCAGTTTCAACCCCTTTCGCTTTATTAACCCCTTCAATATTGATGTATTTATAGGCCGATGAAAATCCAATAAAATTATCTTGCTCACGATAAAATCCTACGGCAGAGAATCTAATTTTTTTGTCTAGAAGATTCGTTTCAAAACCCGCTTCCATAGTGCTGTTTTTTTCAGGCGTTAAAGCCGTATTTCCGTATGGAGAATACAATTGGTACAAACTTGGCGTTACAAAAGCAGTACTGTAAGAAGCCAAAACCTTTATTGGAAAATCCTTAAAATCAAACGATGGATTCACATTATAAACCAATTGGTTTCCGTAAACGCTATGAATATTCAAACGCGCTCCGGCATTCACATTCAATCCAAAATCTGAAGTGTAAACTCCTGTAACATAAGGGTCAATCATATTGAATTTAGCGCTTTCTCTAGCTACACCACCATAAGGTGTTACACTATTCATATCAAAAAACTGATACTGTGTACCCGTTACAACAAACAACGAGTTTGTAATCTCATATTTGTTGTAGGCATCCACATTTACATTTCTGGAATCGTATTT
>JANMZS010000074.1:0-13209 GCA_031383535.1 Flavobacterium sp. | reverse complement strand
CCTAAATCTTGAATTATTGCACCGCTGTTGCTCCACACTTTTTTGCTTTCGCGAATGTTGTTTAGGATGATAAATGCATCTTGACCGGGAACTTTAGTCTGAGATTTTGTTGGAATTGTATAAAAACAAGTTGCACCTTCTTTAATAGTATAAAAACTAGTACTACCAGAAGCCAACATATCCGTAACCCAAGCAGCTGGAGTGTAACCTTCGGCTTTCATGATTTCGATTCCTTTTTCCACGCCAATGGCATCCCAAATTTCGAAAGGACCATTTTCCCATCCGAAACCAGCTTTCATAGCGTCGTCTATTTTGTATAATTCATCTGAAATTTCAGGAATTCTATTGGAAACATAAGCAAACATACCAGAAAAGCTTTTTCTGTAGAATTCACCTGCTTTGTCTTTTCCTTTTACCAGAATTTTGAAACGATCAATAGGTTTATCGATGGTTTTAGTCATTTCTAATGTTGCGAAAGAGGCGCGTTTTGCAGGACGATATTCCAAAGTATTTAAATCTAAAGACAAAATTTCAGACTTTCCTTCACCTTCCCCTTTGGGGAGGGACGGGGAGGGGCTTTTTTTGTAAAAACCTTGGTTTGTTTTACTTCCTAACCATTTGTTTTCCATCATTTTATTGACAAAATCAGGAAGTTTGAATAAGTCGTGTTGTTCGTCTGTAGGGCAGTTTTCGTAGATTCCGTTGGCAACATGAACCAAAGTATCCAATCCAACCACATCCACAGTTCTAAAAGTAGCCGATTTTGGACGCCCAATAACAGGACCAGTCAATTTATCAACTTCTTCAATAGTTAAGTCTAATTCTTTTACCAAGTGGAACAAACTTTGAATTCCGTAAATACCAATTCTATTTCCAATAAAAGCAGGGGTATCTTTGGCAACGACCGAAGTTTTTCCTAAAAATGTTGAACCATATAAAGTGAGGAAATCCAATACTTCCGTTGAAGTTTTTGGACTAGGAATGATTTCGAATAATTTTAAGTAACGCGCAGGATTAAAAAAGTGAGTTCCACAAAAATGCTTCTGAAAATCTTCGCTTCGTCCTTCGCTCATGAAATGAATTGGAATTCCAGACGTGTTTGAAGTTACAAGTGTTCCAGGTTTACGAAATTTTTCTATTTGTTCAAAAACTAATTTTTTTATATCCAAACGTTCTACAACAACTTCGATAATCCAATCAACATGGGCAATTTGAACCATATCATCTGTGGTATTACCAGTTGTAATTCTATTTGCAAATTTTTGATGGTAAATAGGAGCCGGTTTTGATTTTAGTGCATTTTGGAAATGTTCGTTTACAATGCGGTTTCGAACCATTTTGCTATCAAGTGTTAGTCCTTTTTTAGTTTCAATATCAGTAAGTTCTCTAGGAACAATGTCTAATAGTAATACTTCTATACCAATATTGGCAAAATGGCAAGCAATTCCTGAACCCATAATTCCAGATCCAATAACGGCCACTTTTTTAATAGTTCTTTTCATTTTTTTTTATTGGTTTTGTATAGTACGAACAAGTCTCGACTTGCTCTTAACAAATAATTATTTAAAATATTTTTTTTTCTTGAATTAATTCATTTATGATTTCGGAAACTTCCATAAAATTTTGAAGCTTGTCAGGCGAAACATTTTGTTTTATTGTTTCATTGAATTTTAAAACCGTATTTCTAGAAAGTTCTCTTTTTTCTTTTCCTAATTCGGTTAAATATATTAATACTCCTCTTCCATCTTCTGGATTTTTTTTCCGAATTATCAAACCTTTGTCTTCTAAAGATTTTAAAGTTCGAGTCAAACTTGTTGCTTCCATTCCCATTTTTGGTCCCAAAGTTGTTGAAGGGGTTCCTTTTTCTTTATCAATACTCAAAAGTGCAAAACCAGTAGCCATCGTTGCTTCGTATTTTGAAGCTTCCTCATTGTACATTCTGGCAACTGTTTGCCAAGTTGCACGTAGTATGAAATCAATCGTTTTTTCTTTCATAAATTTATTTATTTAACCAAAGGTAATAAAAAATACTATGCACGCATAGTAAAAATTAAAAATATTTAAAAAACAATTATAAATTAAAAAATCACCTTAAAATTGCTTTGAAGGTGATTTTGTTAAATAAATCTATTGGATAATATCTAAAGAATTAAAGTGCTACAACTCCCAAATTTGTGGTTACACCAGCTACAACTATAACATTCAATTGTGTAATAGGAAGTAGCGGTAGTAAAGGAGTTACTGTAAAAGTATATGTTCCAGATGGAAGCCCAGAAATTTGGAATTGCCCCAATTCATTTACGTTACTTGAATAAACAACATTTGTTGATGAGGTGGCAGTTACCATTGCTACGGTGCCAATAGGTGTGATGCTTCCCTTAATATTTCCAGATATAGCAGTAACGATAGTCCTTAAAACGGGTTTTAATTTGTAGGCTCCATTTCCGGTTTGAATTACGGAAACATTGGCATCAAAATCAATTAGAATTTCATTTTGAATATCTGCTTGAAGTGTTTGATTTACTAACAATTTTAAACCACTTTGTTCGGCACTTGGAGTACTCAAAGGATAGCTTACTCCACCAACAACTACAGTATTATTAGTACCAAGTACTAATCTAATTTGTTCTACATTAGAGTCGGTCAATGTGCTTGTGGCAATAAGAGTGCTTAAGCCGTTAGAAAAATCCAATAGATTGTAAACTCCTGCGGTAGTGTTTAAAATAACGGTTTGCCCATCGTTTCCTGTAACTTCAACAGCTTTTAAATCAATATTTACCTCGTCATAGGGTCCGGGAGCATCTGTCATGCGAACACTGTAAGGGTAGCTTTTAGAAGTAGAATCGCTATTACAAGAATTTAATGTAATTACAAATACAATTGTGGCGAACATAAAAATTATCTTTTTCATTTTATTTAATATTAAGTTGCGAATTAGTTTTCACAATCAGACAAAGAACTTTGTTTTTTTTATTTTGATTGTTTCAATATATCTAGATTTTGTTATAAAATTACTAGATTTTTTTTGTGTCTTGTTTAAAAAAACAAATCAAACTTAATTAAAATTTAGAGTAGCTAACTTGATTGTGTCAAACTATAACGTCAATTTAGAGTTTTTGGTATAAAAAAAACTCCTCAATTATTGAGGAGTTTAAAAACATATAAAAATGGTTTTATTTAATTTTATTGCAAACAATAGCAATTGTGGCTCCAGTTATAGCTGTCATTGCAATTGTAAGAACAGTATCTAAACCAAAAATTTGCCAATTTATATCTACTGTAGCTTTTTTAACATTAATAAAGAAATTCCAATATAAAGCTAAAAATAGACCTAGAATAGCACCAGCTTTAACGCCAGTCATCCAATTATATATGTGGGCCCATTTAGTAAAAATATAAGCTACAAAAAGACCTAAGACTATACTGCCCGCAGCAATCATAGGAATATTCATAACTTCGCCTTCTTCAATCGGAAATTGATTTTCAAAAACAATTCCGTAAAGTAGCCACCCTAGTAGAAAGTTAATAATTCCTCCTACAATACCTGAAACTAAAAATTTTTTTGCATTCATAATTTATTGGTTTTAATTGGTTTATAGTATAAAAATATTGTTTTTTTGATGATTTGGTATTTATAAAAAGGGATAATTATTAACTTAATAGTATATGGAATTGTTGATAAGATAGTTTGATTAAAATCGGTTATAGGTTTTTATTATGCTATTTTAATTTCAATTTAAAATATTATAAATTATTTATTGGTAAAAAAAAATATTAAACATACATTTGTACTCATATTCAAAAACTCCGAAACAATGTTTAATTTCACACAGTATTTAGGTTTTTTACTTTTCTTAACCATTTTAACAATAGGATTTTGGTTGATGTTTTTCTTAGTTGGTTTTGTATCTTATTGGTTAGGAGGAACTGCTTTAGAAATATTTAAAGAAAGAAAAGCAAAAAAAGAGCAATCAGTTTAGACTGATATTGAAATAGTATTATAATTAAGGACTCGAATATTCGAGTCCTTTTTTGTTTAAATAACAGTATGATAAATAAGAAATAGTTAAAAACACGAATAATAATTTAGGATTAATGTTTATAAATCAAGCTTACAAGGGCAATAATAAATTTTGGAGGTTTTTATTAACCACGCTACTTACCACCGGAATATTTATAGCCAATTTTATTCTATACTTTTTTGTTTCAAAAGAACAGATTAGCGAAGCTTATAAATCTATGGAAAAAATTCCTAAAATTCGAGTTCTAATAACTAATTTACTGCCTTTTGTTTTCTTATTGGGATTGTTGTTTTATTTGGTTCTTTTTTTGCACAAAAGAAATATTTTATCTCTTTCAACTTCAAGAGATAAAGTAGATTACAAGCGAATATTATTTTCGTTTTGGTTAATTATTATTTTGAATATGGGTAGTTTTGGAGCTTCTTATTTTTTGGACAGTTCCGCTATTAGTTGGAATTTTAAACCTGCTCCATTTGCGGTATTATTTATAATTAGTATTTTAATGTTTCCTTTTCAAATTGCTTTTGAAGAGTACCTGTTTCGAGGTTATTTGATGCAGCAAATAGGCGTTATTGTAAAAAACAGATGGTTTCCACTGTTGTTCACTTCGATTGTATTCGGGTTGTTTCATACTTTAAATCCCGAAGTTGAAAAAATAGGGTATGGAGTTCTATTTTTTTACATAGGAACAGGTTTTTTACTAGGAATTATGACCTTAATGGATGAGGGAATTGAATTGGCATTGGGATTTCATCTAGGAAATAATTTAGTAGCTGCGCTTTTAATTACTTCTGATTTTTCGGCTATTCAAACCGATGCCATTTTTAAATATTCAGGTATTGAAAATCCTAGTGCTATTTTATATGAAATGTTAGTTTCTATTGTAATTGTGTATCCAATTATCTTAATTATATTTGTGAAAAAATTCAATTGGAAAAATTGGACTGAAAAGCTTACATGTAGAATAAACCTCCAAATAAAGAATTAAACTAAATTAATAATTATGACAAATACTGATTTAACCTACAAGAATATCCACAATCGATTTAAGTTAAATGGTCATCATATTAACCTTGAAGAAATGTTTTATGTGGCCTATTGTTTTGTTAAAGAGGGAGAGCCATTTGAGCAACATGTAGGGAATTTTTTATTGGATTGGTTTGATGAAAAATCATATATTGAGATACCTACTTCGGGTTCAACGGGAATCCCAAAAATCATAAAAATCGAAAAGCAAGCCATGCTAGATTCTGCATTGGCAACGGGCGATTTTTTTGGATTAGAACCCGGAAACACTATGTTGCATTGTTTGCCTACAGATTATGTTGCTGGTAAAATGATGTTTGTACGATCTTTTATTTTGGGCTTGGATATGAGATTTGTGGAACCCAATTCAAATCCGTTAAAAAATATTGATGAAAAATTTGATTTTTGTGCTATGGTGCCACTTCAAGCCAAAAATTCAATAAAAAAATTAAAAGATAAAAAGATAAAAAAATTAATCATTGGCGGCGTAAAAATCCATAAAGCCTTAGAGCAAGAATTGGTAAAAATACCAATGGATATTTATGAAACTTACGGAATGACTGAAACTATCACGCATATTGCAGCTAAGAAGATTGGCGAAGAAGTTTTTACCGTTTTACCCAATGTAAAAGTTGCTATAGACGATCGAGAATGTTTAATTATTAAAGCCAAAAGGATTAGTAGCAAGGAAATTGTTACCAATGATATTGTTGAATTAATTTCAGACACCCAATTTAAGTGGGAAGGAAGATATGATAATGTAATTAATAGTGGTGGAATTAAATTAATGCCTGAACAAATTGAAGAAAAACTCTCTACATTAATTCCAAGAAGGTATTTTGTGTCTGGAGTAGCAGATGATAATCTTGGAGAAAAAGTTGTTCTTTATGTAGAAGGCGATCCTGTTGCAATTGATGAGTCGGTTTTTAGTGTTTTGAAAAAGTTCGAAAAACCGAAAGAAATTGTTTTTATCCCTAAGTTTAAACAGACGGCCACGGGTAAAATTAAGAGAAAAGACAGTTTAAAACAAATTGCATAATTATTTTTGGAGGCAAATAAAAAAGGATGATTTTCTAGTTAAATCATCCTTTTTTTTAATACAGTTTTACTTTTGCATTTTGAAATAATAATCTGCCGAGTTTTTACCACTTCCATAAAATAGGAAAATAATACAAATCATTAAAATTACAATAGATAAGAATAAGTTTTGAGAATGCATTTCTCCCATGAAATTTATCATAATAGCACCTAATAGTATTGGTAACTGCGAAAAGATTGCCCATCGCGTGAGAAGTCCAAATACAATCATTAAACCTCCGACCATGTGAGCTCCTGCAATGTAATGAAAGAGTATCATTCCGCCACCATATTTATCAAAAGGAGATAATAATTCTGATAAATACTGAGTGTTTGTAATAAAAAAGATGCCTTTTGAGAACAAAAATATACCAAGAGCAATTCTGATTAAATCAACCGAAAAATAAGTGTGTGCATTGGCCCACTTATTCAAGTTTTTAATATTTTCCATTGTATTTAGTTTAGAATAAGTAACTAAGTTACAGAATTTAAATTGAATAGCATCAAAAATTAGTTTAAAATTGTAGTTGCATTGTTGATTTTATAAACCATTTAGTATAATAGTATTGCTAACTCAGGAGTGCTAATTTATTTCATCTGAATTAAACTTGAAGAACCCCCAAGTTAAATTTCTTTTCAATAGGCGAGTGGTTTGCAGCTTCAATCCCTATAGAAATCCAAGTTCTAGTTTCTAAGGGATCAATGATTGCATCTGTCCAAAGTCGGGATGCTGCATAATAAGGAGAGACCTGCTCATCATAACGGGCTTTTATTATGTCGAATAATTCCTGTTCTTTGGTTTCGTCCACAATTTCTCCTTTGGCTTTTAGCGAAGAAGCTTCAATTTGAGCTAAAACTTTGGCAGCTTGTGTGCCGCCCATAACTGCCAATTCTGCACTTGGCCACATCATGATTAGCCTTGGGTCATAAGCCTTGCCACACATAGCATAATTGCCAGCTCCATAAGAATTTCCTATGATTACGGTAAATTTTGGCACTACTGAATTCGATACCGCATTAACCATTTTGGCACCATCTTTTATGATGCCACCTTGTTCAGATTTTGAGCCCACCATAAACCCTGTTACATCTTGCAAGAAGACTAATGGAATTTTCTTTTGGTTGCAATTGGCAATAAAACGAGTAGCTTTATCCGCAGAATCGGAATAGATGACACCGCCAAATTGCATTTCTCCCGTTTTGGTTTTTACTACCTTACGTTGATTAGCAACGATTCCCACAGCCCAACCGTCAATTCGAGCATAACCAGTAATAATGGTTTGGCCATAACCCTCTTTATACGCTTCAAAATCAGAGTTATCTACCAATCGACTGATGATTTCCATCATATCATATTGTTCATTGCGAGCTTTTGGTAAAACGCCGTATAACTCTTTCTCGTTTAAAGCTGGTTTTAGAGCTTTGACTCTATTAAATCCTGCCTTGTCATAATCACCTATCTTATCAATAATATTTTTAATTTTATCCAAAGCGTCTTTGTCATCTTTGGCTTTATAATCCGTAACGCCTGAAATTTCGCAATGTGTCGTTGCTCCACCAAGAGTTTCGTTGTCAATATTTTCGCCAATAGCGGCTTTGACTAAATAACTTCCTGCCAAGAAAATACTACCAGTTTTGTCAACTATCAAAGCCTCATCGCTCATTATTGGAAGATAAGCTCCACCAGCAACACAACTGCCCATCACAGCCGAAATTTGTGTGATTCCCATGCTACTCATTAAGGCATTGTTTCTGAAGATGCGTCCAAAATGTTCTTTGTCCGGAAAAATCTCGTCTTGTAAAGGTAAAAATACACCTGCACTATCCACTAAGTAAATAATTGGCAATCTATTTTCCATGGCAATTTCTTGGGCTCTGAGGTTTTTTTTGGCAGTAATAGGGAACCAAGAACCTGCTTTTACTGTAGCATCATTCGCCACCACAATACATTGTTTGCCTTTGATATAACCAATTTTTACAATCACACCACCCGATGGACAACCTCCATATTCCTTGTACATTCCTTCTCCAACAAAAGCCCCAATCTCAATGCTTTTTCCTTTAGCATCAAGTAAATAATCAATGCGCTCACGAGCGGTCATTTTACCTTCTGAATGTAATTTTTGAATTTTTTTTTCTCCACCACCCAGTTTGACTTTGGAGAATTTATGGGTCAGATTTGAAACTAAAAGTTTATTGTGGTCTTCATTTTTATTGAAGTTCAAGTCCATAATGAAATTGTATTTGAATGAAAGTAATGAGTGCTAATTTACAAAACCCTAGGGATAAAATTTTTGAAAAATGATAGAATTATTTCTTCGATTCATTAACCAAACGTTTCAAAATCGCCCATTGTCTTAATGCATCCCGAGCATCGATAGCGGGATATCCTAACAAAGTTGCCCCAGCAGGAACGTTTTTTGTCACTCCTGATCCTCCACCAATTATAGCTCCGTCGCCTATAGCAACATGGTCTGTAATAGAAGCACTTCCGCCAATTAGAACTCCATTTCCTAAAGTTACGGATCCTGCTAAACCACTTTGACCCGCCATAATACAAAATTGTCCCAATTTACTATTATGACCAATTTGAATTAAATTATCAATCTTGCAGCCATCGCCTAATATAGTAGAACTAAATTTACCTCTATCAACACAGCTGTTCGCTCCAATTTCTACATTGTTTCCGAGAATTACATTTCCAATTTGCGGAATTTTGACCAAACCTTTTTCTGGATCTGGACGAAAACCAAACCCATCGGCACCAATGGTGGCATTGGGATGAATGATGCAATCGTTGCCCATATGACAGCGTTCTCGAACCACAGCGCCAGACCAAATTACCGTATTTTTTCCAATAGTACACTCGTCAAGAATGGTAACATTGGGATAAATGGTAACGTTTGTACCAAGTTCTACCTTTGGTCCAATATAGCATCCAGCCCCAACTCGGGTGCCGTTTCCAATAATTGCGGTTTTATCAACAAAAGCTGTTGGATGTATGTCAATTTCAAATAATGGGCTAGGAGGGGCAAAGAGCTCTAAAACTTGAGACATGGCTAAATCGGCATTCTTCACTTTTATAAAAGCTCTATTATCGCCAGGTTCAATCGAAATATCTTCATTTACCACTGCAGCACAAGCTTTTGAAGTTTCCCATAGTTTTTCATATTTTTTGTTTCCAATAAATGAAATTTCGGAGGTAATAGCAAGTTCTAATTGTTCTGGAGCTGAAATTTTTATGGAAGTATCGCCAATTATTATGCCTTTTAAAACTTCGTTTATTTCTTGAATGGAGTATGATTTCATGAATGCATTTGATTACGGTTATTTACCAAATAAAGTAAATTTGTTTATAAATTCCTAATAGGTTGTTTGTAGTTGTAGTCATAAAATATATCAAAATCCCTTCAAGCCTTCCTCTAGATGAAGGTTGTAGGGATTTTATTGTTTGATTTGGAATGATTTATTACTGCATCTGCCACCTGCAAACTACTCATCTTTCTGTCCCATCATCATCAAAAAGGCTTTCAAGAATTCGTCTATTTCGCCATTCATCACGCCATCTACATTGCTGGTTTCATAGCCGGTACGAACATCTTTGACTAATTTATAAGGTTGCATCACGTAATTCCGAATTTGCGATCCCCACTCAATTTTCATTTTTCCAGCTTCAATATCGGAGCGTTGCGCTTGTTGTTTTTTTAATTCAATTTCATACAATTGTGATTTAAGCATTTGCATCGCCCGATTTCTATTGTCGTGTTGCGAACGTGTTTCTGAACATTGAATCTGGATTCCAGAAGGTTTATGATTCAATTGTACTTTGGTTTCTACCTTATTTACATTTTGACCACCAGCACCACTAGAACGAGCTGTTGTGATTTCGATATCGGCAGGATTGATTTCGATTTCTATCGTATCATCAACTAACGGATAAACATAAACTGACGCAAAAGAGGTATGGCGCTTGGCGTTACTGTCAAAAGGCGAAATTCTCACCAATCGATGCACACCATTTTCACCTTTTAAATAACCAAAGGCAAAATCACCTTCAATTTCAAGAGTCACTGTTTTTATTCCTGCTACATCGCCTTCTTGATAGTTCAATTCCCGTATTTTGTAACCCGATTTTTCAGACCACATCATATACATTCGCATCAACATCGAAGCCCAATCACAGCTTTCGGTACCACCAGCACCAGCCGTTATTTGTAGAACAGCACTTAAACTATCACCTTCATCAGAAAGCATATTTTTCAATTCAATAGCTTGAATATGATTTTCAGAAATATAGTATTGTTCATCTAATTCTTCAACGGAGAGTTCTCCTTCTTTGTAAAATTCATAAGCCAATTGTAGCTCATCAACCATTTCGATAGCCTTGTTATAATCTTCTATCCATTTTTTCTTGGAGCGAAGATTTTTTACATAGAGTTCAGCTTCTTTGGGGTTGTTCCAAAAATCAGGTGCGAGTGTTTTTTCCTCTTCGTTGGTAATTTCGATTATTTTGGCATCAACGTCAAAGATACCTCCTCAACGCACCAAGGCGCTCTACAATACCTTTTATTTGTTCGGTAGTTGTCATAAATTATATTTAATTTTGTGGCACAAAAATACTATTTCATTTTTAAATTATGGAAATAAATTTAGTTAGCGATACTGTTACCAAACCGAGTCAAGAAATGTTGCGTTTTATGTTTCGAGCAGAGGTAGGGGATGATGTGTACAAGCAAGACCCGACAGTAATCCAACTAGAAGCTAAAGTGGCTGAGATGTTCGGAATGGAAGCAGCACTTTTTTTTCCGTCTGGCACTATGGCAAATCAAACCGCAATCAAACTGCATACGCAACCTGGTGAGCAATTGATTGCTGATAAATGGGCTCATGTCTATAACTATGAGGGTGGTGGAGTTTCTTTTAATAGCGGGGTTTCTTGTAGTTTGTTGGATGGAAACCGAGGAATGATTACTGCGGAACAAGTTGCAAGAGCTATTAACGATCCTGAATTTTATCATAGTCCGTTAACCAGTTTAGTTTGTGTCGAAAATACAACTAATAAAGGAGGAGGTGCTTGTTATGATTTTGAAGAATTTAAGAAAATAAAAAAAGTTTGTATTGACAATAATTTGAAATTTCATTTGGATGGCGCACGGATTTGGAATGCTTTGACGGCTACTAATGATAATCCACAAGAATATGGAAAAGTGTTTGATACTATTTCTGTTTGCTTATCCAAAGGATTGGGAGCTCCAGTAGGATCACTGCTATTAGCAGATAAGGTAACAATTAACAAAGCGTTAAGAATCAGAAAAATACTTGGAGGAGGAATGCGACAAGTTGGTTATTTGGCAGCAGCCGGAATTTATGCTTTGGATAACAATATCCGAAGATTAACTGATGATCATAGACGTGCCAAAGAATTAGGTTCAATTTTAAAAGGTTTAAATTGGATTGATACTTTAGAACCAATTGAAACTAATATTTTAATTTTTTCAATTCAATCAAATTTTAAGGAAATACTTTTGATTGAAAAATTAAAAAAGAAAGGGATTTCTATAAGTTCTTTGGGACATGGTAAAATGCGAATTGTGACTCATCTTGACTACCGTGAAGTAATGCATACGTATGTCATGGAAACCCTTCAGAAACTTAGTTTATAGCACATTGTATAATATTATGGCAATAAAAATATAAATGGACACCATCATTACTATTTTCAAAAACTTTGAATAATCAATGTTATTATTGCCGTATAAATAATTTAAACCAGCATAATATGTTCTTCTCTTTCTTCTTCTTTTTTTATGTTGGAGTTCCATAAAGACAATTTAGATGCAATAAATATTTAAAAGATTCATATTCTAATGATGAAATTAAAATACAATTAGAGATTTACTTTTTATATATAATCACTGTTTCTTTGTAAAAAAATACTGTAAATCGAAAAAAAACACATCATTATTGATAAACTCTAACATAATCGACTTCCATAGCTCCTTGAGTAAATCCACTTGTTATATTTCCTTGAATCGCTAGATTTAACAAAAGATACTGTTCAGCATCAAAAGGCCAAGTATTTGAATTTTTAACTGTTGGATTGTAAGTATAATGTTCAACCCCATCCACGCTAAAAACCATTTTTTCGGCAGTCCAAACTAAAGTATAAATATGAAATGCAGTTGAAGCTGTTGGTATAGTTTGCCCGCCTAAATTTATTGTTCCGCCATAGCTGGAGGGAGTGTGCATGGCACTCTGAACATAATTTTGATTACTACCCCAATGTTCCATAATATCGACCTCACCGCAAGCAGGCCAATTCACAGTTCCATTTGTTGTAGACCAAAACCCCCCAGGTTCAATAATATTTTTCCCAAGCATCCAAATAGCGGGCCATGTTCCAACCCCAGACGGTAGTTTGGCACGAACTTCAACTTTGCCGTATTTAAAGGCAAATTTAGAGTTTAATCGAGCTGATGTATATTGTTTTGTAATACCTTGATCTGTATAGCTTTCTTTTTTTGCCGTTAGATTCAGGGCACCACTATTTTGATATGAATTAGTGATAAGGTTAGTGTAATGTTGAATTTCGCCATTGTACCAATTACTTCCATCTGGAAGTTGCGTTTGATGATGCCATTTAGTATTGTCTATTGCTCCACTTCCATTAAATTCGTCTGACCACACTAAACTCAGTGCTGTTGTACAGGCTCCCCAAGTATATATTCCGTTACATTTGCTTACAATTTGCGTATTGTTTCCTATATTAATCCATTGACAAGTGTTTCCAGTAAAGAATTCGACTCCTAAATAATAAGTTCCTGCTTCCCAATTAATTGTTGAAAAAGTTCCTGAGGTAGCTTTTCCTTTCCCAATAATCAAATTTACATTTCCAGAGGAATTAACATACGAATTTTGGAGCTCACTGTAGGCGGTAGTTCCAGAAGTTGAGTTTAATCGAATAGTAAATCGAAGGCTTATATATTGATTGGTTACTAATTGATTACTACTATTTCTAATCGTTGATTCGTAACTGAATCCTTGATTTGTTTGTGCTGATAAAATTGCAATTTGTAAAAAAAAG
>JANMZS010000044.1:0-10410 GCA_031383535.1 Flavobacterium sp. | reverse complement strand
TTTTAACTAAAATATAAATTTAGTTAGATACAGAACTATGCAAACAAATATTAAAATTGAAGAACAATTTAAAATCTATAAAAAAAAATGAAAACATATAAATTATCAATAGTCGCAATACTAATTCTAGTGTTAGCAAATGTAAACACGACAAAAGTAGCTGCACAAGATTTAAAAGGAAATATCAGTATTTCAGGAGCTTTTGCCCTATATCCCATAACTGTAAAGTGGGCTGAAGAATTCAAAAAAACGCATCCAAATGTCAAAATTGACATTCAAGCAGGAGGAGCAGGAAAAGGAATAACAGACGTTTTGTCTAAAGTAACCGATATTGGTTTAGTGTCCCGTGACCTAAATCCAGCGGAGTTTAAAAAAGGGGCTTATGCTGTAGCCGTTACCAAAGATGCTGTAATTCCTACCCTAAGTGCGACAAGTCCTTTTAGAAAAGTATTGTATGAAAGAGGAGTAAAGAAAGAGGCTTTCAACAATATTTTTATCACTGGAAAATATAAAACTTGGAATTCATTAGGTTTTAAAAGTCAAGCTCCAATTCACGTTTACACTCGCTCTGATGCTGCTGGAGCTGCAGAAACTTGGGCAAAATATTTTGGCAAGAAACAAGAAGATTTACAAGGAGTTGCCGTTTTTGGTGACCCTGGATTGGCACAAGCTGTAAAAAGAGACCCGTCAGGGATTGGTTATAATAATATCGTTTACATCTATGATATGAAAACCAATAAAGCTACTAATGGAGTAGTTCCTGTTCCTATTGATCTCAACAACAATGGAAAATTAGATCCAGATGAAAATTTTTATAATGACATTGATCAATTAATTGCCGCGATTGTTGCTGGTAAATATCCTTCACCTCCTGCTCGAGATTTGTATTTTGTAACGGTAGGAAAACCAAACAACCCTATTTTAAAAGCTTTTATAAAATACATATTGACCGATGGACAAAAATTTGTTTCAGAAGCCGGATATATTAAATTTTCTAAAGATAAATTAAGTAAAGAATTAGAGAAAGTAAAGTAATGCTTTTTTACTGTCTACTCTCTAATTTTGTCATTCTGAGGAACGAAGAATCACATAAGTTGCTCCTCGTTATTTGATTCTTCGTTCCTCAGAATGACAAATAGATGGGCTATTATTTAAGCAAAAAAGATACAAATTCATATAAATGAAAAACATAAGATTATTAAAGGATAGTTTCTTTAGCAAGATTTTTTTAACACTTACTATTTTCTCCATCTTTACGGTAGTACTATTAGGATTGGGTTTGTATTATAAATCAATTCCTATTTTACACAGTAATTCACTTTCGGATTTATTATTTTCTTCAGAATGGAAGCCTTTTAAGGAGGCTTTTGGTTTTTATCCTTTCATTATAGGGACCCTATGGGTAACAGGAATTGCAGTAGTGATTGCATTACCATTATCCATGCTAACTGCCATATATCTTTCGGAATATGCACATGTAAAAATCAGGAAATTGGTTTTGCCATTAATCGAATTACTATCTGGAATTCCTCCCGTACTTTTTGGTGTGTGTGGCGTATTAATAGTCGTTCCTTTAATACAAGATACAATAGCACCTCATTTTGTAGAATTCACTACTGGTTATTCCGTTTTAGCGGGAGGAATTGTATTAGCCATTATGATTTTTCCTTTAATCATTAGTATTCTGATTGAAGTATTTGATAATGTCCCTCAAGAATTAAGGGATGCTTCATTGTCATTAGGAGCAACTCGATGGCAAACTATAAAAAAAGTGCTACTGAAAAAATCCGTTGAAGGAATAGTTGCTGCTACAGTACTGGCCATTTCTAGAGCTTTTGGAGAAACTATTGCGGTTTTGATGGTTTGCGGAAACTTAGCACAAATTCCACATAGTGTTTTTGATTCTGGCTATCCTTTACCAGCACTTATTGCGAACAATTATGGAGAAATGATGTCGATTCCATTGTATGATTCGGCGTTGATGTTTGCAGCATTACTGCTATTTGTCATTATCTTTTTATTTAATGCTATCTCGAGAATTATATTATTCAGAATCGAAAAAAGAACCAATTAGACGCAATCATTATGAGAAAAATAGAAGAAAATATATTTAAAGTTTTGATGATATTGAGTACAATAATCATCACCAGCACACTATTTATGATACTCTATACCATTTTTTCTAAAGGTTTAGGTTCTCTGACTTGGGATATGGTTTCAAAAATTCCAGAAGGTGGCTTTTATATCGGCAAAGGTGGCGGAGTTCTTAACGCCATTGTTGGTTCTATTTACATTACTTTGGGTTCAACAGTTTTGGGGCTATTAGTAAGTCTGCCAATTGTAATTTACATTAATGTCTATGCTAAGAAAAACTCCTTTTTAGCAAATATCACTCGACTATGTTATGATATTTTATTTGGAATTCCATCGATTGTTTATGGAGCATTTGGTTTTGCAATTATGGTTTATATGGGATTAAAAACATCGCTTTTGGCAGGAATTATTACTGTCACTTTATTGATTATACCAATTTTAGTCAGAGCCATAGACGAAGCCGTAAGAGTGGTGCCTGAAGACATGAGTAATGCGGTTTATGCACTTGGCGGAACACGTTATGAAACTGCAAAAATAATATTGAGACAGTCTATTCCTGGAATTATAACTGCTATACTATTATCTTTTGGGCGAGCAATTGGAGATGCTGCTTGTGTGCTTTTTACAGCTGGTTTCACAGATAGTATTCCAACATCTCTTGACCAGCCTGCTGCAACCTTGCCGCTATCTATATTTTTTCAGTTAAGTAGTCCAATACAAGAAGTACAAAACAGAGCCTATGCAGCTGCAGTTATTCTCACCATAATTGTTTTAGCCATTAGCATCACCGCCAAATTAGTTAGTAAAAATCTTTCAAAAAATAAAATATGATTTCAGAACAACCTCATATCAGCATTCAAAATTTAAACGTACACATTGGTGAAAACCACATCCTGAAAAATATCAATCTTGATATTCCTGACAAAAAAGTGACTTCTCTAATTGGTCCATCAGGTTGTGGAAAAACTACACTTCTAAAAACCATGAACCGATTATTAGACCGACAAACCGATGTGCGTGTGGAAGGAAAGGTATTGGTAGACGGCGAAAATATCTACGACCCAAAAGTAGAAGTTACTCACATTCGAAAAAAGATGGGATTGCTTTCGCAAAGACCCTTTCCGTTGCCCATGAACATCTATGATAATATTGCCTACGGTCAGCGAATTCATGGAAATAACAACAAAAAAGAACTGGATGCAATTGTAGAAAAATACCTCCGAGGAGTGAATCTTTGGGACGAAGTAAAAGACCGATTAAAATCGCCTGCAACACGATTGTCTATCGGGCAACAGCAAAGATTATGTTTGGCAAGAGGTTTGGCAATTGAACCCGAAATTATTTTGGGAGACGAACCAACTTCTGCTTTAGACCCTATTTCGACCCAAGCTATCGAAGAATTGTTTTTACAACTAAAAAACAAGTATACGATTGTATTGGTAACCCACATTTTGCGTCAAGCGAGAAGAGTTTCTGATTATATTGGGTTTGTTTATATGGGAGAAATAATTGAATTTGGACCTACAGAAGAAATTTTGCTTAATCCAAAAGAAAAATTGACGAAAGATTATGTGAAAGGATTTTTGAGTTAGATAAAAAAAAAGTCACAATTCCGAAAACTTTAAAATTGTGACTTTTACTTTTTTATGCCCTATTGAATTGGATTTTGTTACTCTTTTCCTTCTTTTCTGTCTTTCATTTTGTCTTTACGTGCTTCTTGAAAAGCATTCCATTTTGTAAATTGTTCTGGAGTTAAAATTATTTTTAATTTTTCATCCATTGCCTTTTTACCATCATCCATTTTCTGTTTTCTTAGTTTACGTTCTTCAGGTGTTGGTACTTTTGGTAGGTCTTTATTTGCCATGCGTTCTGCCTTCATCGCTTCCCTTTTAGCACCTTGTTCAGCAATTACTTGTTTCATTTGTGCTTGTTGTTTAGCATCCAAATTCAATTCGGTTGTCATTTTTTTCAAAAGTATGGCACCTCTCTCTTCTGGAGATTTACGATCTTTTTCAATCTTTTCTTGTGCAAAAGTTGACATACCAATAGCAAGTAATACTACTAAAATTAATTTTTTCATTTTCTTTTTTTTTAAAGTTATGAAGTTAAGATAAGTAATTTTGTAAATGGTTTAATTTAAAAATGAATCAGAATTAAACCTTCACAAATCCGCCGCGATTTTCGTTTCTATCAATAGATTGTTGAACAATTAAGTTGGCAATAGTAATTAAGTTTCGCAATTCGCCTAAACTAGCATTGATTTTATGATTTTTAACCTTATTTTCCACCTCCGTTTGAAATTGATTTAGTTTGTCTTTTGCCTGAAGTAAATCGATATCATTACGTACAATGCCAGTACTATTGCGCATCAAAAACTGTAATTCTAATTTTGTTTTGGTTACATAGTCGGAATTAATTTTAGTAATTACATTCGATTTCCAATCTTGTACGGGTTCTATTTCTCGATGTGCATCAAAAGGATGAGTCGCTAAATAGTGATAAATTTTATCTGAATAGACTAAGGCCTCTAATAAAGAATTGGATGCTAGTCTATTGGCACCGTGTAAACCAGTTCGAGAACACTCGCCACAGGCAAACAGATTTTCGACGGAAGTTTTTCCGTTTTTATCTACTACAATACCTCCACAGAGATAATGTTGTGCAGGGACTACAGGAATCCAGTCTTTTGCAGTATCTATTCCAATACTTTTGCAATGCTCATAAATCATCGGAAAATGTTTTATAAATGCCTCTAAATCCAGATGAGTACAATCGAGATACACACAATCATCACCACTTTTTTTGAGCTCTAATTCGATACTTTGTGATACAATATCACGAGAGGCTAAGTCGCCTCTGGAGTCATAATCAGGCATAAATCGATACCCTTTTTTGGTTCGTAAACGAGCTCCAAAACCACGTACTGCCTCCGAAATTAAAAAAGAAGTTCCAGTAGTTGCGTCATATAATGCTGTAGGGTGAAATTGTATAAACTCCATTTCTTTAATAACTGCTTTGGCTCTGAATGCCATAGCAATTCCATCACCAGTTGCAATTACTGGATTTGTGGTATGACCATATAAATGACCAATTCCACCTGTTGCCAATAAAGTAAATTCAGATTGAAATGTTAGTATTTCTTTTGTTTTTTGGTCTAAAACATAAGCGCCAATACAGCGATTATTGGTAGTAATGAGGTCAAAAGCAAAATGATGATCTAATACCGTTATATTTTCTTTTTGAAGTACTTGGTTTAAAATGGCACGTTCAATCTCTTTCCCAGTTTGGTCTTTATGATGTACGACCCTGTTTTCTGAATGACCGCCTTCTTTGCCTAAATCTAAAGTGCCTGCTACATTTTTATCAAATTTAGCCCCCCATTCAATAAGTTCTTTTAATCGTTTCGGACCTTCGGTAATTACCATTTTGACTACCGATTCATCACATAGGCCATCACCACAAATTAAGGTGTCTTGAATGTGTTTTTCATAAGAATCTTCGATTTTGTCTGTGACAATGGCGATTCCCCCTTGTGCATATTTGGTATTGGATTCGTCCACATTCGCTTTAGTAGCAATTGTAATTTTTTTATTCGGAAATTGATTGGCAATTTTCAAAGCAAAAGTTAATCCTGCTACACCAGATCCTATGATTAAATAATTTGTTTTTATCATTATTTTGACAATTCAAGCATGCGTTCAATGGGTACTAAAGCTTTTTTCATAATATCCTCAGGAACAAAAATTTCAGGACTTTCAAATAGTAAACAGTTGTATACTTTTTGCAACGTGTTCATTTTCATATAGCCACATTCGCTACAAGCACAGGTATTATTTTCTATGGCTGGGGCAGGTATCAATATTTTTTCGGGTACTTCTTGTTTCATTTTATGAAGTATTCCCGCCTCTGTAGCCACGATAAATTTATGGTTAGGATCCGTTTTTACAAAATTTATCATTCCTGCAGTCGAACCAATATAGGCTGCAGTTTTTAAAATGTGAGTTTCAGATTCAGGATGTGCAATGATTTTAGCATCTGGATTTTCTTTATATAATGCTAGTAGTTTGTCTAATGAAAAGGCTTCGTGAACCACACAGGAACCATCCCAAAGTAACATGTCTCTGCCAGTTTGTTCCATTACATATTTGCCTAAATTTTTATCAGGGGCGAATATAATAGGTTTGTCTAACGGAATTGATTGTACTATTTTAACAGCATTAGATGAGGTTACCACAATATCAGTTAAAGCTTTGACCTCGGCAGAGCAATTGACATAGGTAATTACGATATGATCAGGATGCGCTTCGGTGAATTTCTTAAAATCTTCTGGCGGACAGGATTCTGCAAGAGAGCAACCCGCTTTTAAATCTGGGAGAATTACTTTTTTTGATGGGTTTACTATTTTAGCAGTTTCGGCCATAAAATGAACCCCAGCAAACAGAATAATATCGGCATCTACATTGACGGCTACTTGCGAAAGTCCCAAACTATCCCCTACATAATCTGCAATATCTTGTATGTCCGATTCTTGATAGTAATGCGCTAAAATGACCGCATTTTTTTCTTTTTTTAAATCTAATATGCGTTCTTTAAGACTTTTCATAGCTAATTTAATTTGTGAATCTTGATTCGTTTCTATTTTTAAATATACATAAAAATATTCTATTTTACTATCTTATTTTTACATATAATATGGTATTAATGATTCACCCTTTCAATCGACAAGCCTTCACATCACCATCAACAACCACCTCTGTCATTCCAAGATCCGAAATATTCTTCATGGCTTTGTCCCATTTTTTACCACTCAATTCCGATTTAATTTTTAGTAAACCAAATTCCATTTGGTTGGCGTTAGCTTGTAAGATAGAAACAATTAGTTTTTCATCCTCTTCCAATTGAACTTGTTTTTTCTCTGGCCGCATTTGCGGGAAGAATAACACTTCTTGAATAGACGCATTATTAGTCAAGAACATCATCAAACGATCCATTCCAATTCCTAAACCTGATGTTGGCGGCATTCCATATTCTAGAGCTCTCAAGAAATCTTCATCAATGGTTCCAGTGGCTTCATCATCTCCTTTTTCGGCTAGACGCATTTGCTCTTCAAAACGTTCTCTTTGGTCAATTGGATCATTCAATTCAGAATACGCATTGGCAACTTCTTTACCACAAACCATTAATTCGAAACGTTCTGTCAATTCTGGATTATCACGGTGTTCTTTACAAAGTGGCGACATTTCCTTTGGATAATCAGTTATAAAAGTAGGCTGAATATAATTTCCTTCGCATTTTGCACCGAAAATTTCATCAATTAATTTTCCTTTTCCCATGGTTTTGTCCACATCAATTCCCATTCCTTTGGCAGCATCAAAAAGTTCCGCTTCACTTTTGCCCGAAATATCAAAACCAGTAAAATGTTTGATAGAATCGGTCATGGTCACTCTTGCATAAGGTGCTTTGAAATTGATTTTATGTTCCCCAAAAGTTGCTTCACTCGTTCCATTGACACCGATAGCGCAATGTTCTAATAAATTTTCGGTAAAATCCATCATCCAATTGTAGTCTTTATAGGCTACATATATTTCCATGGCGGTAAATTCGGGGTTGTGCGTTCTGTCCATTCCTTCATTACGGAAGTTTTTCGAAAACTCATACACGCCATCAAAACCTCCAACAATTAATCTTTTTAAATACAATTCATTGGCAATTCGCATGTATAGCGGAATGTCTAATGAGTTGTGGTGCGTAATAAAAGGTCTCGCAGCCGCTCCACCCGGAATCGATTGCAAAACAGGGGTTTCAACCTCAAGATATCCTTTGTCATTAAAAAAAGAACGCATCGCGTTGAACAATTTGGTTCTTTTGATAAACGTTTCTTTCACATTTTGATTTACCGTCAAATCTACATAACGCATTCTGTAACGCAATTCCGCATCATTAAAAGCATCGTGTATTTTCCCATCTTCATCCACTTTTGGCAAAGGCAAGGGACGCAAAGTTTTACTCAAGAAAGTAAATTCATCCACTCGAATACATTGCGCACCTACTTTGGTCATAAACAACTCGCCTTCGACACCAATAAAATCTCCTAAATCGGTCAATTTTTTAAACACTTGATTATACATCGTTTTATCCTCGCCAAGACACAACATATCTCGGTTTATATACAGTTGAATGCGTCCTTCGCTATCTTGTAATTCGGCAAAACAAGCTTTTCCTTGATCTCTCACACTCATCAAACGTCCCGCAACAATTACTTTTTTGCCTTCCTCAAAGTTTTCTTTTATCTGTTTTGAAGTATGATTTACAGGAAAAAGATTGGCAGGATAGGGATTTATTCCCATATTGCGTAAGCTTTGTAGTTTTTCTCTACGGATAATTTCTTGTTCGGATAATGCCATTAGGTTCTAATTTTTAAGACTGCAAAGATAAAGTTTTTGTTTCAAGTTTCAAGTTTCAAGTTTAAGGTTTTTTAGGAGCAGAAACATTGGTTTTTCCAATCGGCAGTCGTCCCGCTATTCGTTACAATCTTTTGTGCCGAACACCAGCACAAAAAGGATTTCCTCTACTATCGGGGCTCAAGTGACAACTTTTTGTTTTTTATTAACCCTTTTTTAATTAAGCAAGAATAATTAAAATTGGTGTCAATCAGTTTTATCTGACTGTTGGCAGACAGGTCTGTTTGCCAATTTATTTATAAAAACATTACTATAAAAAACTTCGTAACTTTGCAATTCATAAAAATAGATGAACGATAAAAGATTGCTTTGCTTCGTGCCTCGCAACCTATCGCAATTGACAAATGAACAAAACCATTCAACTTCAGGATTTAGGACTTCAAGATTACAAATCGACTTGGGAATACCAAGAAGAATTGTTTAAAGGCATTGTTGATTTAAAAATCCAGAATAGGAGAGAAGAGACCCATCTGCAAACTCCAAACTATTTTCTTTTTGTTGAACATCCACATGTGTATACTTTAGGAAAAAGTGGCGAACTTGAAAATTTGCTTTTGACCGAAAAACAACTCGAAGCCACAGGTGCTGCTTTCTACAAAATTAATAGAGGTGGCGATATTACCTATCATGGACCTGGTCAAATCGTGGGTTATCCTATATTGGACTTGGATAATTTCTTCACTGATATTCATAAATACCTTCGTTTTTTAGAAGAAGCTATTATATTAACTTTGAAAGACTATGGTTTAGAGTCTGGAAGAAGTGAAGGCGAAACTGGTGTTTGGCTGGGTGTTGGAACACCATTTGCCCGAAAAATTTGTGCCTTGGGTGTGAGGGCTTCTCGTTGGGTAACGATGCACGGTTTTGCCTTAAATGTGAATGTCGATTTGGGTTATTTTGACAATATTATACCTTGTGGAATTAAGGGCAAAGCGGTTGCTTCCTTGAATGTAGAACTCGGTGTCGAAAAAGTGGATGAAGCTGAAGTCAAAGCCAAAATTTTGAAGCATTTTAGTGATTTATTCGAAGCAACTTTTGAAAAATCTGCAATCAAAAATCGTTAATCTGCAATCAAAAATCAAATAAATCTTTCTCTGGCAATAATCTAAAACTCATTCGATGGTATTTGGTTACGCCATATTTTTGGATGGCTTCTCGATGCTCTTGGGTGGGATAGCCTTTATTTTGTTTCCAATTATACATCGGGAATTCTTCATGAATGGCATTCATATAATCATCCCGATACGTTTTGGCTAAAATAGAAGCCGCCGCAATACTCAAATATTTAGAATCTCCTTTCACAATGCTTTGATTCGGAATGGATTGTAATAAATCGATTTCAGCTTTTGATAACTGTTTGCCAAAATTGCTTTTTAAACCCAACTTTGCATTCAGTTTTCGGTTGCCATCTACTATGATAAATTCGGGTTTTGGGTTTGATTTTAAAATACATTCTTGCATTGCTTTCATTGATGCGTTCAAAATATTGATTTCATCAATTTCGTTGGGATACAAATGAGTCACGGCAAACGAAATGGCTTGTTGTTCGATAATTGGTCTTAATTTTTCTCTTATTTTTTCAGATAATTGTTTACTGTCATTCAAAAGAATATGTTCAAAATCAAGAGGTAAAATTACCGCCGCAGCTGTTACTGGACCTACCAAGCAACCTCGACCTGCTTCGTCAGTTCCTGCTTCAAGTAGGTGTGTAGAGTAATTATGGAGTAACATCTTTTTTTTTAACAAATATATTAAATCCTACCATTTCAATCTAGTTATGCGAATCAAGGGTTGAAAAACCAACTAAAAAAGAAAGAAATTTCTTCTTTAAAATTAGATTAATAGGCTGAAAATC
>JANMZS010000043.1:0-23713 GCA_031383535.1 Flavobacterium sp. | reverse complement strand
CCAACTGTTGGAACGCCAAGTACACCAACACCATCGGCAAGTACAATTTGTCAAGCGAGTGCCAATACAACATATACCACATCAGCTACTAATGCGACAAGTTATACTTGGAGTGTAACGGGGTCAGGAAACACAATTTCTGGAACAGGCACTACAGGAACCGTAACTTGGGCGGCAGGATTTACGGGTTCTGCAACCGTAAGCGTAGTAGCCAATGGCTGTAATGGACTATCGTTTTCTGCATCTACAACGGTAACCGTAACCCCAACCGTTGGCACACCAACCGCAATCACTATTTCATCAGGAACAGAGCCTACGTGTCAGTTAACCAACGGAACAACCACAACCACTTACGCTACAACAGCTACAAACAATACAGGATTTAATTGGAGTTTGAGTAATGCAGCAGCAGGAAGTATTGGAGCTTCGACTGGTATTTTGACCTGGACGAGTGGATTTTCAGGCACCGTAAACATTCAAGTGACGGCAAATGGTTGCAATGGACCAACTTCACCAGTGGTAACAAGAACTGTTACAGTTAATCCATTGCCAACAGTATTTAATGTAACGGGAACGGGAACGGGCTCTTATTGTAGTATAGGTTCTGGATTAGTGGTAGGTTTAGATGGTTCTTCATTAGGGGTAAATTATCAATTATACAATGGAGTTACTCCTGTAGGTTCTGCAGTTGCAGGAACGGGTTCTGCTATTTCTTTCGGCACGCAAGCGGGGACTATTACATATACAGTAAAAGCCACAAATACTACTACTTCGTGTGCAAATACAATGGCAGGAAGTGCGGTGATAACAGTGAGCGCTCAACCAACAGCCTCAGCAGGAGGATCTCAAACGATTTGCCAAAACGGCAGTGCTACAGTAAGTGGTGTAACTTCATCAAATGGTACAATAGTTTGGACTGAAAATGGTGCTGGTTCAATCACTTCCGGCGCAAATACATTGACACCTGTATATGCAACGGCAGCGGGTGATGCAGGAAACACGGTTACATTAACGATGACAGTTTCAAACAGTCCTTGTACAGCAGCAACTGCAACATATTTGATAGTAGTTACACCCAATAACACCGTAAGTGCTGCTTCATCTTCACCAACCTTGTGTAGTAACACTGTATTGACAGCCATTACACATACCACCACAGGCGCAACAGGTATAGGAACACCGACAAATTTACCTACTGGAGTTTCGGCAGCTTGGGCATCAAATACAATCACAATCAGCGGTACTCCATCTGTAGCAGGAACTTTTAATTACAGTATTCCATTAACGGGCGGTTGCGGAAGTATAAATGCCACAGGAACAATTACTGTTTTACAAAGTATGACTGTTACTGCGACTTCTAACAGTGTTGTATGCGTTGGAAATACATTGAATTTATTGGGCACGATAACGTCAGGAGCTGTAGGCACACCAACGTATTCATGGATTGGCCCTCTAGGATTTTCTTCAACACTACAAAATCCTAGTATTGCAAATGTACCCACAGGTAACAATGGAGATTATACACTTACGGTCACTAATGGCAATGGATGTACCACTACAAAAACAACTTCTGTAATTGTGAATCCTGTTCCAAATGTAAGTATTGATCCCTCGTTTGCATCAGGTTTTGTTAAAAAATCAACGGGAAATGATATTTTATATACATACACCATAACAAACATTGGTTCGGTATCTGATATTTTTGATTTATCGGCAGCTTGGGTAAATGACAATGCCGATAGTGTAGATATGGATATTCGTTTTAAAGATGGGGCAACTTTTTATCCAACACCTTATTATTCTCCATCAATTCCTCCAGGAGGGACCTTCACTTTTCAGGTAGAGCTAAAAGTTCAAGGTAATGCTCCAAGAGTCCTCAATCATACAAAAGTAACAGCCACAAGTCGTTTGTGTAGCATTTCGTCTACATCTGCAGACATGTACACCTATGAGTATAATGGTAATCTACCTGCAGCCTCAGGGGCACAACTTGAGTTGTCAAAAACGGCTAGCACAACTTCAGCCATAGTAGGAGTGCCTTTTAATTATGTTATAACCATAGTAAATAATAGCAACTCGACAGCTGCAGATGGAGTTATTATATCCGATAATGTACCTTCAAATCTTACTATAACTAATAATGGAGGGGGGGATCAATCCGGGCAAACAATTTCTTGGACTATAGGCACATTAACAAAAATTGGTGCTGGAATAAATACGGTACAAAAAACCATTACGGTGATGCCAACTTGTGCTTCAGTACCTTTTGTAACGAATACTGCCAATGTTTTATCAACACCACCAGATAATGGCAATGGTATAAAATTTTCAAGTGTTGGAATTCCAGTTATCGATAAAATCGCCCCTACTGCAATTTGCAAACCAATAACTGTAATTCTTGATGCTACTGGAGGTGCAGCCATCACAGAGTCCATGATAAATAATGGTAGTTATGATAATTGTTCTATTCAAACTATTACCATAAGTAAATCTACTTTTGACTGTTCAAATTTAGGGGCTAATAATGTTACCTTAACCGTTACAGATCCTTCTGGAAAAAGTTCAAGTTGTGTTTCCGTAGTAACTGTTGTAGATAATCAAGCACCTGTTTTCACCAGCTGTCCTGCAAACCCTACTCCTCTTTGTGCGGATAATTTAACTTCTTATACAAAAATAGGCACTAGCTGGAATGTTACGGCAACAGATAATTGTAGTGTTTCCTCTCTAACCTATGCGTTAACGGGAAGCACAACGGGAACAGGAACGAGTCTTAATAATGTTGTATTTAATATAGGGACAACAACTGTTACTTGGACTGCTGTTGATATGAAGGGTAATACGTCAAATTGTATATTTAATGTAATTATAAATCCTTTGCCAACAGCTTATGCGGTTACAGGAACAGGTTCATATTGCTCAGGCGGAACAGGTGTTGCAATTGGTTTAGCCAACTCTACTTCAGGAGTTAATTATCAATTACAAATAGGAGGAGTAAATACAGGAACTGCAGTAGCAGGAACAACAGGATCAGCTATTAGTTTTGGTTTACAAACAGCAGCGGGAACTTATACGGTTATAGCAACAAATGCTACCACAACTTGTACCCAAGGGATGACAGGTAGTGCAGTGATAACAATAAATCCTTTGCCAATAGCTTATACGGTTACAGGAACAGGTTCGTATTGTTCAGGTGGAACAGGTGTTGCAGTTGGTTTAGCCAACTCTACTACTGGAGTTAATTATCAATTGCAAATAGGGGGAGTAAATACAGGAACTGCAGTAGCAGGAACAACAGGAGCTGCAATCAGTTTTGGTCTACAAACAGCAGCAGGTACTTATACGGTTATAGCAACAAATCCTACCACAACTTGTACTCTAGGGATGACAGGTAGTGCAGTGATAACGGTTAATGCATTACCAACCGCAGGATTAACGAGTAATGATGCCGACAATATATTTTGCGCAGGAACATCAGTGACATTTACTGCAACTGGCGGAACGAATTATAATTTTAGAGTTGCAGGAATAAGTGTTCAAAACAGTGCTACAACAACTTACACCACAACTGCTTTAACTAATGGACAAGTAGTTGATGTGATTGTGACCAATGCCTCAGGATGTGTTGCAACAAGTTCAGGAATTACCAATACTGTCAATGCATTACCTAATAATACATTAACTGGTTTTTCGGCAACTACTATTTGTGCTGGGGGTAGCCCACAATTGACTTTTGATGCTATCGATAGCACTTATTCTAAGCCATACAATATAACTTATAAGAATAATGCTACGTCACAACAATATTCCGTTTCAGTAACATCTAAAGATAGTTTTAGCTTTACTCCTGGAGATAATCCTACATCTAATACGGGCTATACTTTAGTTTCAATATCTAATGCCACTTGTACAAATTCTTCTGGTTTTGGAAATTCTGGAGCTAATTTGATAGTTCGCCCAATGCCTACAGTTGCTATTAGTGGTACAACGAGTGTATGTGTTGGTAATTCATCTCCTAATATTACATTTACAAATCCTCAGACGGTTGCTATAACCGTAACCTATACTATTAATGGAGTTAATCAGACTGTAAATATTGTTGCAAGTGGCTCTACACCAGTTTCTGTTCCTACAACAACAGCAGGTTCTTTTATATATAACTTAGTAAGTGTTATTTATCAGGATACTCCTTCATGTACAAATACACTTTCAGGAAGTGCCACAGTAACAGTTAATGCATTGCCAACAGCAGGATTAACAAGTAGTGATGCCGACAATATATTTTGTGAAGGTACATCGGTAACTTTTACAGCCACAGGGGGAATAAATTATAATTTTAGAATTGCGGGTGTAAGTGTTCAAAACAGTGCTACGGCTACTTATACTACAACCGTTTTGACTAGCGGCAAAACAGTCGATGTGATTGTGACCAGTGCTTCGGGCTGTAGTGCAACAAGTTTAGGAATTAACAATACAGTAAATATAACACCTGTACAGCCAACCTTGAGTGTTGTAACACAACCCACCTGTTCAGTCGCTACAGGAAGTGTGGTTTTAAGTGGTTTGCCTGCAGGAAATTGGACAATAAATCCTGGAGGTATTACGGGAAACACAACTAGCACCACTATTTCTGGACTGGTTGTGGGAACCTATAATTTTACAGTTTCAAATTCTTCTAGTTGTATTTCTGTAGCTTCATCAAATGTCACTATTTCACCCTTGGTTACAAAAACTTGGAACGGAACTTCTTGGTCGCCAATTGGTGACCCAACAAGTGACAATTTAGTAATTATCAATGGAAATTATAACACCACATCAATTAATCCAGTTTTAAATGCTTGCAGTTTGATTATTAACGCAGCTAATACTCTAACTGTTGAGGCTGGAACTTCTGTAATTATTCAAAATGATTTAACAGTTAATGGAACATTAGATGTATTAGACAAAGGCTCCTTAGTAATGATTAATGATGCGGGAATAGTTACGAATAATGGAGCAACTAATGTTCGTAGATTTACGACCCCTTTTAAACAATATGATTACGTCTATTGGGCAACACCTGTTACGTCTTCGAATATAGTAAGTACATTTCAAAGCAAAGGATGGAATACAAATCGCGCTTATGAATATTTGCCTGGAATAGATTGGTCATATGCATCCACAATGTATCCGGCAAAAGGATATATAGTCATGGTACCAACACCTACAACTGGTCCCGGTGGAAATCAATCGGAGGTAGTTTTTTCTGGAAAACTAAATAATGGTGTCCAGAAAATAACTGGGGTTATTCCCGATAGTTCTTATCTTTTAGGAAATCCTTATCCATCAGCTATAGATGCAGATCTCTTTTTGGATTTTAATGAAAAAATTATTGATGGAACACTTTATTTCTGGACACACAATACCGCCATTCAATTGGCATCAAACATCACCGATGGCACTGCAGGTTCTGGAGCTTTAGCCTTTACTTCTAATGATTATGCATCCTATAATAAAACAGGGGGAGTTGCAGGGATAGGGACAGCGGCCATTAATCCAGGATTGAACAATAGTATTCCTACGGGGAAAATCGCCTCATGTCAGGGATTCTTTGGATCAAGTAATGTCACACTTGTTGGTCTTAAAGAGATTATTTTTAATAATAGCATGCGATTGGCTGGAACAACAGGGGCTAACGGTGTTAACCAACAATTTTTCAAGACTAGCAATACTACTAACTCTAAAACCGCCAATGTTATCGAAAAACATCGAATTTGGCTAGACTTAAAAAACAGCCAAGGAGCTTTCAAACAGACACTTGTTGGTTACATAACAGGCGCTACTAACGACTATGACAACCGTTATGACGGGGAAAGTTATGACGGGAATGATTTTGTCGATTTTTACAGTGTTTACCAAAACAAGCATTTAACCATTCAAGGACGGGCATTGCCTTTCGATGAAAATGATAAAGTGACACTTGGATTCAAGACATCGATTAATGGAAGTTTTACTATTAACATTAGCCAAGTAGATGGCACCTTAACAAATCAAGCAGTGTATCTTGAAGACAAGGTAACCAACACCATCTTTGATTTAAAAAATGGTTCGTATACGTTTACCACTGCTAAGGGAACATTCAACGACCGTTTCGTCCTTCGTTATACGAATGATAAAACATTGGGTATAGGCGATATTGATCAAGAAGCTGACATTTTGGTTTTTTATTCTAATAATTATAAAACATTGATTATCAAAAACAATACAGATTCAACCGTAAGTTCGGTGGCTCTTTTCAATATGACAGGGCAAACTATTACAAATTGGGATGTTAAAGACTGGGGGCAAACTATTATCCAAATTCCAATGAAAAATGTTAGTTCCGGAATTTATATTGTAAAAGTAAAAACATCCAAAGGGGAAAGCAGTAAAAAAATTATTGTTAGATAATGGTTTAAAGCTTCTGGCTTTGAAAAAGGCTAGAAGCTTTTTTATTTAAAAAGCTTATTTTCCTTTAGTGGAAGCTTCTAAATTTCTTTCAATTTTATGGTCAGGTCTTGACCATTTTGGCTTTTCACCCAAGGGCACAAATTGCGAATCTATTGCTTCAACGGTTTGGGGCTGTGAGACTTTAGTAAATGGTTTTTGAGGATTTAACCCCAACATTTCAAACATTTTCATATCTTCATTCACGTCTGGATTAGGGGTGGTCAATAATTTGTCGCCAGCAAAAATAGAATTGGCTCCAGCAAAAAAGCACATTGCCTGACCTTCACGGCTCATATTCATTCTTCCTGCTGATAAACGAACTTGAGTTTCTGGCATAACAATTCTAGTAGTGGCTACCATTCGAATCATTTCCCAAATTTCAACAGGTTTTTCATCTTCCATCGGGGTTCCTTCCACAGCAACTAAAGCGTTGATTGGTACAGATTCTGGTTGTGGATTCAAAGTAGATAGAGCGACTAACATACCTGCTCGGTCTTCTATGCTTTCGCCCATTCCAATGATTCCGCCACTACAAACCGTAACATTTGTTTTGCGCACATTTTCGATAGTTTGCAAACGGTCTTCAAAGCCACGAGTGGAGATGACTTCTTTATAATATTCTTCGGAGGTGTCTAAATTGTGATTGTAGGCGTATAAACCAGCTTCTGCAAGGCGTTGAGCTTGGTTTTCGGTAATCATTCCGAGAGTACAGCACACTTCCATATCCAGCTTGTTGATGGTGCGCACCATTTCTAGCACTTGGTCAAACTCAGGACCATCCTTTACATTACGCCATGCTGCTCCCATACATACACGGGAAGAACCACTTGATTTCGCCCGTAAAGCCTGAGCTTTTACTTGGCTCACGGTCATTAAATCATTGCCTTCAATTTCGGTATGATATCGAGCTGCTTGTGGGCAATAACCACAGTCTTCGGGGCATCCACCTGTTTTGATAGATAATAAAGTCGAAACCTGAACCACATTTGGGTCGTGATGTTCCCTATGAATAGACGCTGCTTCAAAAAGCAAATCCATCATCGGTTTGTTATAAATAGCTATAATTTCGGCTTTAGTCCAGTTGTGTTTTGTAAGGCTCATGGATGTGTTTTATGAGCTCAAAAATAGTCAAATTGTTTTAATCAACAAGCGCGAAGCTATAAATGGAAGCAAGAAATTTCAAAATAGCAAAATAGCTAATCTGCGGGATACTGTTTATTATGATAAAACATTACTAATAAAGTGACAATTACCGAGGATGCAACACCTTCAAAAAGTAAACAAATGCTATACGTCATTACGGATGGATTTCCTCCAAATAAGAGTGTTTCAGATAGCGATTGCACATAAGCATCACCTCCTTTACTGTAACTATATGCTATCAAGCCAAGAATACTTAAAAGAACTCCAATTAGTGAGGTTTTCATCGCTGAAACGGCATTGGAAATAAATTCTTTTTTGCCTTCTAGGATATTCATTTGGACTGATTTGTTCACGCCATAAAAAACGAACAAAATATTAAAGAAACGCAAATAAAATAAATTGGCAAATCCCAACACATTCATCAGGGCAAAATAAACACTAATTCCGCCAAAAATGATAACTCCGTTATAAAATTCTTTTGATAGTTTCATGGTATTGGTTTTTATAATATTAAAGTAATTCGCACCTATCCATATTAAGACAAATGCACTTTGTTAAGTTATTGATTATAAACTATATCCTTCGGATTTCCGATAGGTTTATAATTATTGAAATGTTTTTCTTCAACTACCGCATTTTTAAGTAGTTGCAAGAAAGCATCTTTCTGTAAATGACGGTTATTGTACTTATATGAGAACTCTGCAAGATAAAAAGGCAAATACTTTTTACTTACACTCCTGAAACTACCTTTGATTCCGTTTTTGATTATACTCCAAAACCCCTCAATTGTATTTATCGTTCTCATTCCTTTTCCGTAACCCTCACTATGTTTTATAGTAATATGCTCTACTTCGTCATCAAATGCTTTAGGATTCTTGCCCCATCTTATTTTTTCAAGATAGGCAATACACTTTTTTTGTGTTCCAAAGTCTTTATGTAATTGCTTTAAATTCATCTATTTATGTTAACAACTGTGTTAGAAACAATTTGATTGTAATTATTTTCTTAAAAACCTAAACCACTATCTTCGTGGGTTCAAGATGAGAGAATGTGAGATGTCCCGAACTTGAAAAGTCTATTATTAACCAAAAAACCAATTATTATGAACTCACTTCAAGTTTCAACTTGCAAGGGCAATTTATGTAGTTCGGCAAAATTTACTGGCAATGCCTTATTCTTTTTCCTTTTAGGAGCAGGGACTATTGTTGCTGTAAATTATTACCAAACACAAAAATTAAACAAGTAAAAAGCTAAATCAAGATAAATTGATTTATCGATTAATAGGGTATGCTGGTAGCATATCCTATTTTTTTTTGATAGCAGTTTATGTTTTTAAGTTTTTCATATCTAATTTAATGTTTTTATTGTTACTTTATTTTATGCTTTTGTCTTAATCTGGATAGGTACGAAGTAATTTATTAATAAACAAAGTAGTATCTATCAAATTTACAAAAAAAATAATATAGCTTGATGAAAACGGTCTAGAAAAATTGATGCAATTTTACTATAGTTTATGAAGGTAGGCTAAGGCTATACTTTTATCTTTTTCTAATTGTTCTTTTAACAATTGGAAAGAATCAAATTTTTGTTCCGGACGAAGAAATTGTAGCATTGAAACAGAAATTGGCTGACCATATAAATCCTCATCAAAATCAAAATAATGAATCTCGATCGATAATTTTTCTCCAGATACGGTAGGGTTGTAGCCAATATTCATCATTCCGAAAACTGTTTTAGTATTGATGATGCTCTGTATAACATACACACCATTTCGAGGGATGAGTTTGTAATTTTCTTCAATTTTTAAGTTAGCAGTAGGAAAACCTATGGTTCTTCCTAATTGTTTTCCCTTTATAACTTTTCCAGTCAAAAAATAATTATAACCCAAATAATCATTGGCTAAATTCATATTTCCATCCTGCAAAGCTTTTCTAATTTTGGTCGAACTTACCGAAACCGCTTCTATTTCTTGAACCGATATTTGTTCTACTTCAAAATTATATTGTTTGCCAAATTTGATTAGGTCATCAATATTGGCTGTTCGATTTCTACCAAATCGATGGTCGTATCCAATAATTATTTTTTTGATATTAAACTGGTTCACAAGAACTGTTTTCACAAACTCTTGGGCAGTTAATTTTGAAAATTTTTCGTCAAAGGGATGAATGACAAGGTTTTCAAGTCCAATTTTTTGTAACAATTCAATTTTTTCATCAAGGGTATTTAGTAATTTCACTTCTGATTTATTTTCCAAAACCATTCTTGGGTGCGGAAAAAAGGTAAGCACTAAACTTTCAGAGTCATCACCACTATTCTTTTGAATGACTTTTTCTAATATTTTCTTATGACCTACATGAACACCATCAAAAGTGCCTAAAGTAAGTACTGTTTTTTTGGTTGTACCGACAGCTATCGGGATGAAATCGTTTATGGAATGAAAAATCTTCAAAGTATTTTTTTATGTTGGGCAAATATAAGGTAATAATCACATACCTGTCTGCCGACAGGCATGTAAAAAGGGGATTGAAACAAATCAATCCCCTTTTTTAGTATTGGAAAAAAGCTATTCTTTTATGAATTTCATTGTCTTTTTTTCATTGTCTTTAGTAATGCTTATAAAGTAAATTCCATTACTTAAAAAGGATGTTGTAATGGTTAAATCGTTTGAGGTTTCAATTTGTTTTTGTTGAATAATTTGTCCTAAACTATTAGAAATACTATAATTACTTGGCAGACCAAAATTGCTCGGAACGTTTATTATCAAAGTTTCTTTTGTTGGATTTGGATAAATATAAATATCATTTAAACCTGAAAATTCTTCATTACCAAGCGAATTAACGCTAAAAGATTTACTTTCACTTGATTTAAAAGAGGCGCCAGAGACTATGGTTGTTAATCCATCACTAGATTTTATATCATAATAACCTGTACCGCTATCACCAGGATTAGTTCCGCAACAAATTCCATCCTGACCAGAGTCGTTTATGGTAAAGGTGTAGCATTGGTTGCTTGGCAATATCCAGCTTTGAGTAATCAAAGCAGGAATAGGAGATACGGCTGGTTTATCTACAAATGTGTTTGTATATGGGCCACCACTATACAAAATAGTCCCGGCTGCATTTTTTAGATTCCATGTAGTTTCACTACCATAATAATCACGTTGCAACCTAAATGTATAATTGGTAAATGGGTAATTTGTTGGTGCAGATGGTAAGGTATACGATCCTGTAGCTATATTATTTGAAGCCCTTTGATCGGTAACATTATTTGCCTTATCAATAGTAATAGCAACTGTTCCGTTTGTTGTAGCATTAATAGTAATATTGACAGTAGCAAATTTATTAGTTACTAATGAACCTGACCATGAAAAAGGAATATCGCTCCCTCCATTTATTTTGTAATTTCCTGTAACAGATGTTAAGGTTGCGCTGCCTCGATTATAAATTATGATTTTTTGTATTGTTTGATTAGTATTAGTGCTACAAGTAATCGGGGCGCAACTATTTTCAAATTTTACCTCAGCATCATTGGCAAAGAGAGTTACGGCATTGCCTTTTGTAGATGTCTTTAAACTAACTCTTCTGGGCGAATTAGTCATCACAGCATTCATTCTAGTTTTTTGATCTTGTGTAAAAATGCTCATACAAGTATCATCAGTATAATCCATATAATTCTCAATCATATCATTCCCTGATTTCAAAGTACAACTATCTATTCCTGTCGGACATCCATAATTAGGATCTTTTGCTACAGGAGTATCAGTACAAAAATCGGTATTGGTATTACAACTTGAGCCTTCTCCCCAAATATGGATTAATCCCAACCAATGCCCTACTTCATGGGTCGTAGTCCGCCCTTTATTGTATGGTGCATTTAGTAAAAAATTTGTTCCTGTTCCACTTCCAAAGGAATTGTATCTAACCACAACTCCATCGGTATTGGTCACTCCACTAGAGGAACTTAAACCACTTAAACCAGAACCATCAGGAAATTGAGCATAACCTAAAAGTTTGTTGTCAGAAAATTGAACACTCCACAAATTGAGATATTGGTTAGGATCCCAAATAGTGGCAGGTTTTAATGTTGTTTCTATATCTGAGTTTGTCCACGAATCCATGCAATAACTAACTCGATCAATCCCATTAGTCGGATTTCCGTTGGGGTCCTGCTTTGCTAGAACAAATTGAATTTCAGTATCTGATCCCACTGAATTTGAATTAAAACCAGGAGTTCCAACCATTCTTCTATAATCTTGATTGAGTACAGTAATTTGAGACTCTACTTGTAGGTCACTAATATTAGGGGCAACTCCAACGGCTTGACCGTTGTAAACCACGTGAACAACAACTGGAATAGTAATAATTACATTAGTTTGGGAAGTTCTCATTACAGATTTTTTTTGAATCAATGGAGCTAACCATGATTCAAATTGAGTACTTGTCATTCTTTTTGGATTCTTCTCTTGAAGAAATTCTTCATACTCTGTTGTAGCACATCGAATAATTCCATTTTCTGGATGTATTTTTTCTGAATGTATTGGTTTTCCAAACAAGGTTTTTTCTTGTTTAATTTTTTGTCCAAAGGCAGAATTTAGCACAAAAAAGCAAAACAAAACAAAGAATATAAAACTGTATATAGTATTTTTTTCTTTCATTATTTAGAAGTAAATTCAATTCAAAGATATAAAATTTATATTTTTTCTTACGTTATTATCAATCACGCTTAAACAAAGATAATATCACGCTTATCCTAATAACGGAGAATAAGATTGTTTATTATTTGCAAAAGCTATTGTGAATTTCCTTTACAAACAGGAAATATTTTTTCAAAAACTATTGTTTTATAAACTATTGTTTTAGAAACTGCAATGTTTTTTTCTGATTTCCTTTTATAATTGTGATGTAATAAATACCATTGCTCAATGACGAAGTATTTAGGGATAAATTATCTACACTTCGTACCGTTTTTTTACTGATTGTTTTACCAAGATTATCAACAATAGTATAACTATTTGGCAATCCATAAAAACTAGGAACATTTATTTTTATTGATTCATTAGCAGGGTTTGGATAAAGGAATATTTCACTTGAGGTTTCAAACGAAGCATTGCCTAAGGTTCCAAATCTAAAACCTTTAGATTCATTAAATAAAAAAGTACCACCAGAAGCAAATACAATATTATTTTCGTCTTTAAGTGAATAACTACCCAGACCACCATTAGTGTTTATGCCGTCTCCATACGAATCATTAATAGTAAAACTATAACATTCATTATTTTGAAGATCAAAAACCTTAGTAATTGGAGCATTTAAGTTCGTAGAAGAAGGCGCATCGGCATAAGGTCCGCCACTATAAAGAGTTGTTCCAATGCTGTTTTTTAAAGTCCAACTGGTTTCACTACCATCTCTATCACATTGTAATGTCAAAGTTACTTTAGGTGTGGTATCTCCTGATAATTGATTTATGGGTGGAATTATATAGCTTTTGGAAGTAGTATTATTTACATTATTTAGATCCATACTATTATTCACTGATGTAATTGTAGCACTAAATACATGTGTTCCGCTTGTTGTAATTATTTCAGGGATACTTATTAAACCAGCAGTATTCTGAGCCAGACTCCCATTCCAAACGAAGTCTATTGGGTTAGAATTATCAACACGGTAGCTTATTGTAGCTGTTTGTAGGGTAGTCGTACCTTTATTTTCAATATTGATAGAGGGAGTAAAACTAGAGTTACAAACTGAATTCGAGAAAAAAATATTCCTGAGAGCCGCATCTAAAGTTTTTGTGGTACCAGGATTTGCTACAGTAGAAGTCGATAATTCTTTTCTTCGAGGTGAATTTGTCATAACAGCTGTAATTCTCGCTTTTTGACCAGCAGTAAAAGTGTTCATACAGGCATCGTTGGTATAATCCATATAATTTTCAACCATGTCATTCCCTGTACAATGCGAAATAATAGGGCAATAGTAATTCTCTGTATTTGAATCTGGGGTGTCTGTAACAAAATCGCCTGAAGTTGAATTATTGCCAGTACATGCTGCGTCATCTCCCCAAATATGTCTTAATCCTAAATAATGACCTACTTCGTGGGTGGTGGTTCGCCCTAATCCATAATTTTCATTTAGTTCAAAAGAGCCATCATTTTCTAAATCGGTTCCAAATGCATAATAATTGATAACTACTCCATCAGTATTGGCTTCTCCTCCAGAAATATCGATACCGCCTAAATTAGAATTAGAAGGGAACTGTGCATAGCCTAATAATTCAGTTTCTATTGAAAATTTGACAGTCCAAATATTTAAATATTTTGTAGGATCCCATTGTGTGTCTGCTTTTAACAGCCCATCAACCTCTTCGTCTGACCATTCCTCTTTGCCTATATTAACATGTTCGATACCTGTTGTAAAAACTCCATAAGGATCTTGTTTTGCCAACACAAAATTAATTTGACAATCAACACCACGATTGTAACCAGTCGTGCCATAACCCGGGGTGCCAACCATTCGTCTAAAATCTTGATTCAATACCGTAATCTGAGAGGCGGCTTGGGCATCAGAAATGTTTTCTGTAAAATGGGAACTACTCGTATTAATAGCATCTCCATTGTGAATAATATGAATAACCACTGGAATAGTATAAATAATTATCCCCGTTTTATTAGTCAAATTTTTTTGTTTTTGGGCTTCAATGATAGGGGATAACCAATTTTCAAATTGATTATTGGTCATTCGATTTCGATTTTTGGTTTGTAAACGCAATTCATTTTCTGTGGTAGCACATTTAATCACACCGTCTATTGGGCTCTTCTTATTTAAAGAACTATTGGGTGTTTTTTTTGAAATTTGCTGACCAAAACTTGAAAAAGAATTATTTAAACAAATAAAAACAAGTATGATGATATAATTAGCAGAATTATTTTTCATTATTAATAATTATAGTCAAAAGTAGGAATAAATAAAGCGTCAAAATTTTTTTTAACTTTTTTCTATTTTCCGTTAAAAGTGGTCATTGTGTTTTCTAGTCCACTAGCTCCAAATGATTTTATAATTTCAGAGGCTAATTCAAGTCGTTCTGAAAGTTTTGTTTTTTCATCCTCATTCCATTCACCCAAAACATAATCTACTTGTTTTCCTTTTTTAAATTCATCACTGATTCCAAATCGAAATCTAGGATAATCGGATGTGTTTAGTATTGCATGAATGCTTTTGAGTCCATTGTGACCTCCATCGCTTCCTTTTGGTTTTATTCTAATAGCACCAAAGGACAAATTTAAATCATCGGTAATAACTAGTATGTTTTCTTTAGGAATATTCGCTGCCGCCATCCAATATTTTACGGCTTTTCCGCTTAAATTCATATAGGTATTGGGTTTCAATAGTAAAAAAAATTTTCCTTTAAATTTGTATTGAGCAACTGAACCTAGTTTCACAGTTTCAAAAGACAATTCTTCTTTTTTGGCTAAAAAGTCAAGAATTTTAAAACCGATATTGTGTCGTGTATTCACATATTCGACTCCAATATTACCTAGACCAACTATTAAAAATTTATTACTCACGATTTTTATATTTTTTTTGGTGTTCGTGAACCTCTGGTTTTATACAATCAGTAATGTCTTCTACTTCTGTTTTTTGAAATAGCGCTTTAAACCATTTTATCATTCGGTAAAAGTAAAGCTCATTTAAACTTTTAAAAGAAAAAGCAATTCAAAAAAAATGTAATTTAAGGTTTCCTAATCAACAAATTACAAAAGATGAATTGCTTACTCGCAAAATTAACAAAAAACGAATTAGAAAATTGCATATTACCCTTTATTCCTAAAAATAAGAGAGGATTTACTAGCGGTTTTAATAGTGCTGATATTTTTAGATGTATTGTTCATAAACTTAAAACAGGATGCCAATGGGATTCTATATTTGTTGATTTAGAAGGTTTTAAGCCTCCTTTCTCGTATCAAATAGTTTATTATTTTTATAGGAGATGGTGTAAATTAGGCGTGTTTCAATCTATGTTTGAAACTTATCTTGAAATTCAAAAAGACAAGTTGGATACAGAGAAATTGAACCTCGATGGTACGCGTAGTTTAGTGAAAAAATCAGCTGAAAGTTCCCAATATCAGTTTAGAAAAAAAGGGAAAACTTCTAATGTTTTAATCATGACCGATGGCAAAGGAATTCCAATAGGAATTGGTTCTGTTTTAAAAGGAAATCACAATGATTTATATCAAGTTGTTCCTCAGTTTTCAAAGATGATAAAAGAACTTAATCAAAAAAACATTTATGTTGAAAACAGTATATTAAATGCAGATAAAGGCTTTGATAGTAAGAGTTTTAGAAGAGCGGTAGCTCGTAGAAAAATACAACCAAATATTAAAGAAAATACTAGAAATAGAAAAACAAAAAAGAGAGGGATTAAGCGATATTATAATAGCGAAATTTACAAAACTAGATTTGTAAATGAAAGATGTTTTGCTTGGATTGACAGCTTTAGAACCTTACTTATACGATTCGATTTTCTTGATAATTCTTGGCTAAATTGGCATTATTTGGCTTTTTCTTTAATTTTACTAAAAGTTTAAATGAGCTTGTAATGAAATTTGAACCTTTTTTCAAAAAACACGTTTAGGCAGACACAATAAACTACCTCGGGGCATAATCCCAGAGGTATTATGAAATAATAATTCTACAGATTCACAGATTTTGAAAAATCATTTTTAATCTGTGAATCTGTGGCAAAAAAAATCGAAGCAGAGCTTCGAGGAATTAAACCTAAAGAGATTAACATTAATACATTTAAGTTTTAAAAAGACTGTAATAAATTGAAATGTCAGGCTGTCCCGAGGCTTCGGGAGTCGAAGCCCAATCAACCCTTCGTACTCCCGAAACTTCGGGACAGGGTTCCACTATATTCAAAACAGAACCTTACTTTCTCAATCGCTCAATTTCATCTTCTAACATCAGAATATACTTCTTGGTATAATCATCAACACTATTTGAATTATTTGTATTGTGATTTTCTTTATTCCCTAAATTCTGGACTTGATGGTTATTAGAAATATTAAAAATAGTTGTGGCATCAAAATTTAATATTTCCGAAACCGAAACATCCAATACATCGGCTATTTTTTGAAGTTTAGACACTGTTAAATCAATCTCTCCTCGTTCTATTTTACTATACCCACTCACGCTCATGTCGAGTTCTGCCGCTAGGTGCTCACGAGTAAAGCTCTTAAGTTCTCTAAACTTTTTTATGTTCGATGATATGTCTTTAATTTCCATAATTACAACTGTTAAATATCCTCAAAAGTAGTATTTTTTCCTTAATTGACCTCTAATACAACTAAAAAATGTTAATGAAGTAGTATAATTATCTCATTTTTGATAAAATCTAAAAACATATAAATTTTTTTAGAATTAAATTAATAAGAATTTTGGGGTTGTTTTTTTATTTTAGTCAGATTACCACTAATAATAAAAACAACTCGTTAAACACATTTCCTTTTTAGTAACCTTAAATCCCTTTTAAATTATGACAAAATTGATACTTTCTATTTTCCTATTTAGTTGCTTAATTGCAAATGCGCAACAAAAAAAATCGAATCAATCGCAACAAAATAGATCGTCTAGCCAAATATTGTTTTTTTCTTATGATTTGGAAGGAAATCAAATCGAAAGGAAATTCGTTCAGTACTTCAAAATTGGAAGTGGCACTAATGTACCGAAAGAAATTACGGTAATCAAAGAGGAGAATATACAAGAAATACCTGCTGATAACCTGATTTCATACTACCCTAATCCCGTAAAAGATGAACTTTATCTTCAGTGGGAATTAGTACAAGACAATGCGGTCGAGTCAATAAATATATATGATTTAAATGGGCATTTATTACAATCCTATTTTAATGGCACTAGAGCGAATTACCAAACTATTTCTTTCTTAAACTACCCAACAGGGGTTTATGCTGTTGTTTTGTTGTATAGCAATGGCAAACAAAAATCGATTAAAATCATTAAGCAATAAATCTCCATATATGAAAAAACAGTACCTACTCCTTGTCCTATTAACGACCAATTTAATTAGTTCTCAAATTTTTCAAGACACCAAAGGCGAATTATCGGTCTCGGGTTCTGGAACAGCTTCTTACAAAGTACCTATTGCATTACCCCCAGGAATAAAGGATGTTGCACCCCAACTAGCGTTGGTTTATGGTGGGTCAAGTGTACAAGGCATGGCGGGAATGGGTTGGAATATGGTTGGGATTTCCTCGATTACACGAACTTCTTCAAGGCTAGATTTAGACGGTACTATTGATCCCGTTGATTTTGATGATTTAGACCGTTTTGCATTAGACGGACAACGATTGATAGAAAAAATAGGCGTTTATGGGGCATCAGGAACAACCTATCAAACTGAAAATTATTCTAATTTAAAAATAGAATCGGCAGGAACTTTTTGGAATAAAGCCCTTGAAACCTGTGTAACGTATGACTTTGGTGGGTTCCCTCAAACTACTTGCTCCACACCCTCTACCGTTACCAATTCTGCACCACAAAGTTTTACCGTAACTTTTCCTGATGGGTCTCAAGCTTTTTATGGCGGTACAGCCGACTCTAGAGGGCTTATGGAATGGATGATAAACCGATGGATTGACCCACAAGGCAATTATATTGATTACACCTATGAAACCGAGAATAATGCGATAAGGATTAAACAAATTAGCTGGGGAAAAAATTTAAACTCGACCTCAACCTATGAAAACCTGATACTATTTACCTATAAAGACCGTATAAGAGCAGAGTTTGCTTATCTTAACGGAATAAAAATAGCCACTACAAAAATTTTAAGTTTTGTAACTGTAAAAACAGGAGGAGTGATTTTTAGAAAATACACCCTAGAACACGAAACCCTATCTGGTAATTACCAACGGGTAAAAAGCATCACCGAATCAAATGAACTGGCAGAAAAAGCAAATCCTATCGTTTTTGATTACGATAACACTAACGAGGGTTTTGGAGGATTTGATTATTATAATTCCACGACAGACAGTGCTCTATCGGATGTAAAAGTGTCAGGTGATTTTAATGGCGATGGTCAACAAGATTTTTTGACTAAAGATAAATTGTATTTGAATCCTATCGATAACAATAATACTTGGATAGGAATTGATTTTAATATTGTAAAGGATAAGTGTTTTACAGCCACTACATTGTCGGATAACAAATTAAATCAATTTCAGTCGATAGTGAAAGTAGACGAAAGTTTGAATTCTATTACTTTTAATACCTTCAATTTGAATCCAGAAAGTTTGTCTAACTTGCCTGGTATAAGTTTAAATAACACTAAGACCATTGATATAAACAACTCGGGTACTTATTATGGATGTAGCACAAGTAGTTACGTTAAAAGCAGCAATCTTTACCTAGAAGGTGATTTTAATGGAGATGGTGTTTCAGAGGTTTTAATAAAAAGTTCTATTGAAGAAAAAACTTTAAAAAGAATTGTAACTGCTCCAAGAGGTGATACTGATTGCATAACTGGAGGATCAAAACCAAGCAATAGCGGTTTTGAATATTTTTTTGTAAATCTTTACCCGAATAACCCCATCAGCGAACCGATTAAGTTATCCATACAATCTGATTCTGAATCCAAAGATTACGTTGCCGATTTCAATGGTGATGGAAAACAAGATATTTTAATTATAAACCCAGACAAAACATACAAAATAGTAAGCTTCAAGCAACTGAAAGTCGCTCCATGGGTTGAAATTGAGGTTCTCAATAATAGTCTAGTTCCGAGTACATTTGCTGAATACGACAAGGACAAACAACTTGTTTTTGGCGACTTTAATGGCGATAGCAAAACCGATATTATGATTCCCGAAGCCAATGCTTCAAGCAATTGGTTTTTGTACCAAGCTACTGGAACAGGTTTTGAAAAAATTTCGTATCCTAATTTTGAATGGTATGAACCCGAAGCACCTAGAGGTCCCGCTTCAAAACATAGATTAAAATTCCGCAATTACAGAAGTGCCGATTTAGATAAAGACGGCAAAAGCGATTTTGTAGTCAGCGAATATGAAACCTGGTGCGTAGCAGATATAGTAGGGATTTGGCAGACTTGTGATAGAAATGGAATTGGATATTTACACTTAAGAAGAAATACAGGTAGCATCGACACTAAACCTGTTTTTGCTGAAAGAATAACAACATCAGTATATACTGGTGGTGCCGATTATGATCAATCCCCACCTATCCAGTTACTCATTGGCGATTACAAGAACCACCAAGCCAATTTTAACTTTGTGTTTATTCAAGGATCACAAATTTGGAAAGGGAAATTCAATAAAGACCTATCCCGAGACGCCACTTTAGTCAAAGTAACCGAAGCAGGAGGTGCCATCACTCAATCCCTTTCCTACAAACCCCTTGTGTCTAGCAGTGGTTTAGGAACCGCAACTGATGTGTATTCGTCTTCAAACACCGAAAGCTATCCGTTTACAGAACTCATTAAAGTCCCTACCATGAACGTAGTTGATAAAATTACGGTAACTGGAGCAGGACAAACCAAATCACAGCTTTTTAAATATTTTGGTCTAGTTACTCATTCTCAAGGTTTTGGTGTACTTGGTTTTAAAAAAGTAGCCCGAAGCAGCTGGTATACCGATGCTAATCCAGCAAAGATTTGGTCTTGCTCCCAAATGAATCCTCAACTGCTAGGGCAAAAAATATATGAATGGTCGTATTCTGGCGACGACCCCACTAGTTTTACCAATCCTCCAATAACGACTGCCAGTACAACCGATTTAGGAATTACAAAAAACACGTTTACGACTAGTTTTTTAGCCAATGGTGTGAAGATTATTGTTCCTTTTACATCCGAAAAGAAAGATTTCCTGACAGGATTAACCGATAAAACCGAATTTTTTTATGACTCCTATTGGAATATTAGTAGAACGCTAGCCACTAATGCCGTAGGAACCAAAGAAAATATAAATCTGGTCTATGACAACCCAGATGGAGTTGGAAATTTATACGCTCTAGGGCGTATCATGCAAACCAATCAAACTCTGACGGCGTATGGAGATACCTTCACCACCGAAGAAAGTTTTTATTACCATCCAACTGCACCAAACTTAGTAAAGTATTCATTTAAAAGTGGACATAATACAGATGTTATTTTAACAGAGTATGTGTATGATGTATTTGGCAATGTAACCGAAAAAATAATGGCGGTGCCAGGAGTTGAAAGCCGAACTATAAAAGATACCTACGACTTAAACGGACGCTTTGTTTTACAAAAAACAGATCATGAGTTGTTCGTCACTAAATTCACTTACAACAAACTAGGACAAGTAGCTACATCTACCAGTCCTGCTGGGGCTGTAACTACAACCACGTATGATAAATGGGGCAAAATCACAAAAAGTGTAGTTGCGGGAACCTCTTCTGCGGCAATAACAACCACAATGGCGTATACTCGATTTGCCGACGGAGGATTTTCGGTAACCACAACAAACACAAATTCAAATAAGGTGTCTCGTTCGTTTCAAGATGTGTTTGGTCGAACCATAAAATCAACCACCAAAGGATTTGCTGTTGATTCTTGGATTTCGAAATCGACAGAATATGATTTTCTAGGTCGAAAAACCAGAGAATCCGAACCCTATTTTGACAGCAATCCAACTACTGCCATAGGCAGCGGAACTAAATGGAATACGGTTAATTATGATTATTTAAGTCGTCCAGAAAGTCAATTAAGCTACAACGGCAGAACGCAAACAATACTATATGAAGGGCTTTCGACTACTACGATAGATGGGCCAAAAACAGTGAAAGTTACCGTAGATGCTAACGGAAATAAAACCGAACTCAAAGACAATTCCGAAACACTAACCTATACGTATTATGCCAACGGCACACCCAAAGAAACCATTTATGGCAATCATATCATTACCACAAAATTTGATGGTTGGGGCAGAAAAATTTATATGCTAGATCCATCAGTGAGTGCCACACCTTATACGTATACGTATACTGATTTTGGCGAAATGCTCACCGAAACTACCCCAACAGGAGTTACTACCTTTATCTATTCACCCACAGGGCGATTGACTAAAAAAACAGCGGTAGGACAAAACACTAATGTAGAAAGTAATTATCTTTATGATGTGAAAGGGTACCTAACCAGTGAAAAAGGAACATCAAACGGTAAGGCATTTAGCTATACCTATGTGTACAACGGACAAGAGCAACTCACCACTAAAACCGAGGTAACTCCAGACAATTTAACCCATAAAAAAACCTTTACCTATGATGGGCTAGGGAGAACATTAAAAGAGACTACCTATTCTTACCTCACCAACAAAACTACGGTAAACAACGGAAACAAAACCATTCAATATGGGTATAATGCGTACAATGGTATGCTGGAACAGTTTACGGATGCGGCAACCGCAGCAGTCTTATGGAAACTGCTTGCTACTAACGAAAAAATGCAAGCATTATATGCTTCTCTTGGAAATGGAATTGTAATTGCCAATACTTATGATGCCAATGATTATGTAAAGACCATTACCCATAGCGACGGTGTTAATGTAGCCTTGAATTTAGAATATCAATTCAAAGGAGATAGAGGTACACTCGATTATCGAAAAAATACCATTGCAGGGGTTTTGAGTTGGGACGAAATCTTTGGGTATGACTCCTTTGAGCGATTAGAATCATGGATAGACCCCACAGGCACAGCCGCTAACACTTATGAAACCGATGGACGAATAAAAACCAACGATTTAGTAGGAACGTATAATTATGGCACGACTAACCGTTATCAAAAACAGTCGGCATCCTTAAATACGAATGGATATAACTTATATGAAACTCGTTCGCCACAAACGGTAACCTATAACATGTTTAAAAACCCAACTGCGGTAATCGAAGCCACGAGAGGGCGTGTGAATTTTGAATTTAATATAGGCAACAGCCGCAGCAAATCGGTAGTGATAACCGAAGCGGGAATAGTAGCAAAAAACAAATATTATTCAGGAGTTTCGACAGTGGAGGTTATCGAAAAACCTGGGCAGAGTATCCAATTTATGACCTATCTGGCAGGTTCGCCTTATGATGCGCCCCTAGCTCTCGAAAAAACATATACTGTAAGTGGCACTGTTTATACGGCGAGTACCCAAGAATACTTATATTTACACCGCGATTATCAGGGTACTATTTTAGCTATTTCTGGAAATGGGGGTGTTATCAAGGAACGCAGGCAGTTTGACCCTTGGGGAGTGCTCAAAAAATACTACAAAAACGGAGTAGAGGTAGACCCCTCGACTTTCTCGAATGTAGATTTTGAGTTCCTCACAGACAGAGGCTACACCGGACACGAGCATTTCTTTTCGGTGGGAATTATCCACATGAACGGTAGGATTTACGACCCAGTATTGCGCACGTTCTTATCGCCAGACCCTGTTATACAAGACCCTAACAATAGCCAGAATTACAATAGGTATGCGTATTGCTGGAACAACCCACTATTATACACCGACCCGAGTGGTAATTTTCTATTTTTTGCTATACCATTATTACACGCTGTTTTAGTAGGAGCGTTGATTGGAGCTGTGGCTTATACAGGAATGTCTTTTGCTACAGGTACTTTTTCGTGGGGAGGATTGGTGAAGAGTGTTTTAGTAGGTGCGGCGAGTGGTGCGGCGAGTTTTGGGATAGGGGAAATATTTGAAAGTTTGAAGTGTTCTGTTTGGTTGGCGACCCAACTAACCGAAAAACAAATCACACTAATGCTTACGATACCACAGGCAGCGATGCACGGTATAGCACAAGGCTTTATACAAGGCGTGAGCGGTGGCGATTTACAGCAAAGTTTCTTTACCGCAGCTATAAGTAGTATTGCAGCAGGAGGATACGGTATGTTTGGTGGCGCAACCCAAACAGGTGTAGGACAAGCGTTGTTTGGTACTGTTGCGGGTGGTATAACCTCACAACTACAAGGCGGTAACTTTTGGGAGGGAGCAGCGATGGGGCTTACGGTGTCGTTGTTGAATCATGTGTTTCATCAGATGGATAATGATCGTATGTTTGATGATGAT
>JANMZS010000035.1:0-23550 GCA_031383535.1 Flavobacterium sp. | reverse complement strand
TACATCAAAAACAATCACATGAGATTTTATACCTTATCTGATTTAAGTAGTTTAACAACTTATTAATCCAAACAAAAAAGGCGCAAGAACTGAATCTTGCGCCTTTGTATTTAAAACTTAAAATAATTACCTCGAATAATTAGGTGCTTCTTTAGTAATCGTCACATTATGCGGGTGGCTCTCGTTGATTCCACTCGCGGTGATGCGAATAAAACGTCCTGTTTCTTGTAGGGTAGAAATATCTTTAGAGCCGCAATAGCCCATTCCGGCACGAAGTCCACCAATGAATTGTTGCATACTTTCGTTTAATTCGCCTTTGTACGGCACACGCCCCACGATTCCTTCTGGTACGAGTTTTTTGACATCGTCTTCTACATCTTGAAAATAACGATCTTTTGATCCTTCTTGCATCGCTTCGACTGAACCCATACCCCGATAGGATTTGAATTTTCTTCCTTCGAAAATAATAGTTTCTCCTGGCGATTCTTTGGTTCCTGCCAAAAGTGACCCCAACATCACACAATCCGCTCCAGCAGCAATCGCTTTTGGAATATCGCCTGTGTAGCGAATTCCACCATCGGCAATAACAGGAACTCCAGTTCCTTTAATAGCAGCAGCTACTTCAAGTACTGCAGAAAATTGAGGAAAACCAACTCCGGCAACGATTCTTGTTGTACAAATTGAACCCGGACCAATACCTACTTTTACCCCATCGGCACCATTTTCGACTAAAAATTTGGCTGCTTCTGGCGTGGCGATATTACCTACAATAACATCTATTTTAGGGAATTTTGATTTTACCTCTTTCAACACATTCACCACTCCTTGAGTATGTCCATGAGCCGTATCAATAATAATAGCATCTACACCCGCATTGACTAATGCTTCGGCACGTTGCACCGCATCGCCTGTCACACCAATAGCTGCAGCCACACGCAAACGACCGTAAATATCTTTGTTGGCAATAGGTTTTTGAGTCAATTTGGTTATATCTCTAAACGTGATTAATCCCACCAATTTATAATCGGCATTAACAACCGGAAGTTTCTCGATTTTATGCCCTTGCAATACCACCTCAGCCTGTTCTAAAGAAGTGCCTTCGGCAACCGTAATCAAGTTTTTTGTGGTCATCACCTCAATAATTGGTCGAGAATTATTTTTCTCGAAACGCAAATCACGGTTCGTGACAATTCCTTTTAGCGTTTTATTTTCATCCACAATCGGAATACCGCCAATACCAAATTCTTTCATAGCATTTTTGGCATCGGCAACGTTTGAAGTCAATGGTAATGTGACTGGGTCTATAATCATCCCAGACTCAGCACGTTTTACTTTACGCACTTTGGTCGCTTGTTGCTCGATGGTCATGTTTTTATGTAAAACCCCGATTCCGCCTTCTTGCGCCATAGCAATTGCCATCGCACTTTCGGTAACAGTATCCATAGCTGCGGATACAATAGGAACATTGAGCGTTATATTTCTAGAAAACTTAGATTGAATACTCACTTCGCGAGGAAGCACATTCGAGTAATTTGGAACTAATAATACATCATCGTATGTTAGCCCTTCGCCGATAATCTTAGTGTTGTGTGCGATCATTGCAATTTGTAGTTAAATTGCGTACAAATATAAAGAAAAGTTAGAAGTTAGAAGTTAAAAGTTGGAAGTTTTTCTAGTCAACGGTGTTTTTATCGGCAAAAATAATATTGAGCCCCAGTTGAAACGAAAGGCTTTTGGCTTTGCTCAAATCCCGATATTCTAAAAGATTATCTGCTAAAAAATAAAAATTAACTTTGCTTAAAGTAGTTGACAAACCCAATCCTATGTTGCTACTCGAAAAAGAATCTAAGGTATAAGTGGCTTTCATTTCTAAAGCATCTGAAACTCTTTTTCGATAATAAGCTGTTAGTACCGTCAGCGGCGTTCTAGGCGTTGACATCATATACAACTGTGCACCAATCGAATTGTTATATACCATCTCGTTGCCATTACAATTACAACCCGAGTTTTCGCTTTCGCCAAAAGAATATTGATAGGATGCATTCATTTTTATGGGACGCCAAGTCGTGTAATTCTTAATATAAGTAACATAAGGAATGGCATCATTAAATTTATCGCCAAAGCTTTCGGTTGATAAACTAGGGTTAATAAAATCGGGTTGTACCCCTTCTTGAACATAAATTCCTTTGTAACTGTAATTTTCTACTTGTTTTGTATGACGAATAAAACCAACATCGACTAGACTAGCTGTAATTTGAATATTATCTTTTGGGTAATACGTCAAGCCAAAATCTAAACCCAATCCGAGATTGCCTCCCAAAAGTGTTTTTTTGAGAACATCACTAGCCGCATTTCCCGAATAATTTTGAGTATAATTTAAAAAACCAGAAGTATTTACATTTAAATTGGAAGAAATAATTTGCTTATAAAACTCGTTTTCAGCAGGTACTGTATAAACATATCCCGAGTTTTTGGTAGACGAAATATTAAAAACACTTGAATAGATTTTCCCTCTAGCACCTAGAATTAGCTTTTCGTTTACTTTCTTATTCATTCCAAGATGAAAAACAGAAAGCAATTCGCCTTTGACATTTGCATCACCCAGATTAAAAACCTTGCCTAAATAATCTCTATTGCCATAGAGCGCCAAAATAGCTAAATCTTTAGGCATATAAAGCAAAAAATTAAGCTCTTGATACATGCCAAAAGACAAATACATTGGGTCGTCATAATCTCTATTTATTTTAAATCCTCCATTAAAAATTTCAATTTGTTCATTGATTGAAATCTTATCGTTTCTTGAAATGGAGAACACTAGGTTTCGCAATTTTGTATTAAAATCTATACCATCATTAGCAAATAAATCAAATGCCGAAAAACCACTAGAACCAATGTGAGCAGAAACACCAGAAAGTAAAGGCACTCCTGAATACCATTTGTATTTAAAATCAGCCCCAGGATTGGTCATTAAGGATTGAGGAATGGTAGTGAAATTATACAAAATTTGCTTATTTTGTGAAAAGCAACTCAGCGATATCCATAGTAAAAACAAGAAGATGACTTTTCTCATTCTACTTTAAAATAAGCTGTTATATTAGAACGTAGTTTTAGACTACCCAGACTAGTTTCATTCAAACTAGTTCCTGGCAACATGCGAATGGTAAAAGACATTTTTCTAGTACTGGTCAAAATATTGAGATTGCTCTCAAATAATTCAGTATGAGTAACACGATTTTCAATACCCGTGTAGGATGCAATTGGAATACTAATCGCATAAATTGGCACATCGGTTTCATCAATCAATACTAAATCAACAACAAAATCCCTTCTTATGGTATTGTTGAATTCAAAAAAAAAGGCCACCTTGGTTAAGTTATCTTTAAAAAAAGAATCCTTGAATAAGTCAAAATTAGGCACGTCAACAAATTGCGTTTGCTCAATTCCTCCTGATACAAATTGATTGGCTTTTATGTCAAAAGAAGCCAAATTAGAAACCACTACAGGCTCAATCGACAAGTTATTAGCTTGATCAAAATCAAGTTCACTCGAACATGAAAGAGTGAACATCGACAGCATCCCTAGTCCTAAAATAATATATTTAAAAATAAAATTTTTCATTATAAAAAAGGAGTTCAAAATCTAATTTTGATTTTTCAACATACAATAGTAACGTATAAATTCTCTAAAAAGTACGCATTACAGTTTATAAAACAGCATTTTAATTTTGAATTTACTGACAACAAATAGTTAGATATTTGTCACCCAGAACGCAGTGAACAATCCCATCAGTTGCTCTCGTTATGTGATTCTTCACTGCGTTCAGAATGACAAAATTATATAAAATTATTCCTGTCAAATGGTATAAGTTTTACTTTTAATGAAAATCAGTAAATAATTTTAAAGCTTCGTTATAACTGCTTTCAAAACTCAATGAATTTAGATTGGTGTTTTCCTTATTGGAAGTAAAATAAGATAGTAGTTTTTCGGTAGGCATATTCCCTGTGAGCGTATCCGTAGCCATGGGACAACCGCCAAAACCTTGAATCGCACCGTCAAAACGTCTGCAACCTGAATGATAGGCTGCGTCCACTTTTTCGAACCATTTATCTGGAGTGGAATGTAAATGGGCGCCAAACTCAATATTAGTATATTTCGAAATTAAATTAGAAAATAAATAGCGAATCACTTCAGGTGTAGAACTACCAATTGTATCGGAAAGTGACAGGATTTTCACGCCCTTTTTAGAGAGTTTTTCCGTCCACTCGCTTACAATTTCAATGTTCCAAGGATCTCCATAAGGATTACCAAATCCCATAGAAAGATAGACTACCACTTCTTTATTGCTTTTATCCGAAATCTCTAGAATTTCGTCTAAAGTGATTAAAGATTCGGTAATGGTTTTGTGTGTATTACGCATTTGGAAATTTTCTGAAATCGAAAATGGAAATCCTAAATAGTGAATTGGCTCGAATCTCGATGCCGTTTCGGCTCCCTGAGTATTCGCAATGATAGCCAATAATTTAGATCGGGTTTGCGAGAGATCTAAACCTGCAAAAACTTCGGCAGTATCTTGCATTTGCGGAATCGTTTTGGGCGATACAAAACTCCCAAAATCTATAGTATCAAATCCTACACGAAGCAATGATTGTATATAGGCAACCTTTCGCTCAGTGGGAATAAATGTCTTTATACCCTGCATCGCATCCCGAGGACATTCTATAATTTTGATTGTTTCCATAGAAAACCAAAGATAATAAAGTTTAAAAGTTTAAAAGTTTAAAATTGTTTAAAAGTTTAAAGGGGTTTAAAGAACGATATTCTAGCAGATTCATTTTACGTTCATTTACATAAATCTAAACATTACGCTTTTTGGTAATAATAACATTTATTACGCTTTTTGGTAATAATTATAATTGTAAATTTGTTTTTGAATTCATTTTTTAATTACTTTTGAAATATGATAGGCATAATTACAGGCGATATTGTAAATTCGAGAAAATTATCATCCAAAATTTGGATGGATGGTTTTAAAAAAATATTGAATGCTTTTGGAAAAAATCCAATAGAATGGGAGATTTACAGAGGTGATGAATTTCAGTTGGAAGTTAAAAACCCTGAAGAAGCTTTGTTGGTTGCTTTACACATAAAATCATATTTTAAATCCATAAAATTGGACGTCAGAATAAGCATTGGTTTTGGAGACATGACGTATAAAGCCAAGAAAATTTCTGAAAGTAATGGTTCTGCTTTTGTCCGCTCTGGTGAAGTTTTTGGAATCTTAAAAAAACAAAAAATCAATTTAGCGGTCAATTCTGGCGATAAAACATTTGACACCGAAATCAATTTAATGATTAGATTATGCCTAACTTTTATGAATAATTGGTTAGCACAATCAGCTGAATTTGTTTTGACAGCTATCGAAAATCCATCGCTTTCACAGGAAGAAATCGGAGTTAAATTGGGTATCAATCAAGCAGCGGTTAGCCGAAGAAGAAAACGAGCACAATTTGATTTAGTGATGGAAATGGAACACTATTTTAGAAATAAAATCAAAACCATCAGCACATGATTATTTTTGTAAAACTGCTGTTGGCGCATTTGTTAGGCGATTTTTTATTGCAACCCACTTCTTGGGTTTTGGATAAAGAAAGTAAAAAATTCAAAAGCAAATACCTTTACATTCATACTTTTTTACATGGAATTTTAGCTTGGTCATTCGTTGGCGAAATGTCTTTTGGCTGGTTTGCATTGGCATCGGCTTTACTTCACGGATTGATAGATTTTTTAAAATTGCGATTTCAAAAAAAGAAAACAAAACGGAATTGGTTTATTGCTGATCAAGTATTGCATTTGATAACTATTCTGGTCATTACAACCGTTTATCAAAATTTATCAGTCGATTTTGAAATTTTCAATAACCGTTTTTGGATTCTGATCACTGGAATATTATTTTTAACAAAACCCAGCTCGATCATTATCCGAAATATCATTTCGATTTGGACACCAGAAAGCAAAAACAATAATGATGATTCACTGGAAAATGCTGGAAATTATATTGGAATACTCGAAAGACTATTTGTTTTTTGTTTTATGATCATAGGACATTTTGAAGCCATTGGATTTTTATTGGCTGCAAAATCTATTTTTCGTTTTGGTGATTTAAAAGAAGTGAAAGACAGAAAACTCACTGAATATGTTCTTATCGGAACCCTTTTAAGTTTCGGAATAGCCCTGTTGACAGGACTTTTAGTCCAATTTTGATTAAGGTAATCCTTCTAAAATTTTCTTGTTGATTGCCTTTACTAATGCTGGTCCTTCGTAGATAAAACCAGTATAAAGTTGGATTAAACTGGCACCCGCTTCGAGTTTTTCGATAGCGTCTTCTGGCGAATGAATACCTCCTACTCCTATTATTGGAAACGATTTGTTACTATTCTCCGATAAAAAACGGATAACCTCAGTTGACCTTTTTGATAATGGCTTTCCTGACATTCCACCAGTTTCAATCTTATTTTCGGATTGCAAACCTTCACGCGAAATAGTCGTATTGGTTGCAATTACGCCCGAAATTTTGGTGGTATTTACAATATCGATGATGTCTAATAATTGGGTGTTCGTCAAGTCAGGAGCGATTTTTAACAATATTGGTTTTTGTTTTGGCTTGGCTACATTCCTATTTTGTAGCGTTTGTAACAATTGTGTCAAAGGTTCTTTTTCCTGTAGTTCTCTTAAATTTGGAGTGTTTGGAGAACTCACATTAACTACAAAGTAATCAACATAATCATACAAAGCGTCAAAACAAATGAGATAATCTTCGACCGCACTTTCATTAGGCGTTAGTTTATTCTTACCAATATTTCCGCCAATAAGCACATTCGTATTCTTTTTTAATCGTTCAACTGCTTCATGAACGCCACCGTTATTAAAACCCATTCTGTTAATAATAGCCTGATCTTCTTTCAAACGAAACAATCGTTTTTTAGGATTACCATCTTGTCCTTTTGGAGTTAAAGTTCCAATTTCAATAAAACCAAAACCAAAATTGGACAGTTCTTTATATAAAGCTGCATCCTTATCAAAACCTGCCGCAAGACCCACAGGATTTTTAAATTTTAGTCCAAAAACTTCGGTTTCTAATCTTTTATCATTCACACCATAAATCAATTGGAAAAGTATTGAAAAACCTGGTATTTTAGAGAAAAATCGAATTAGTGAAAAGGTAAAATAATGTACTTTTTCTGGGTCAAACAAAAAAAGTAATGGGCGTAGGATTAGTTTGTACATCAGGATTATTTTAATAGTGCAAAAGTAGAATTATCTGCTCGATATTGAAATGTTTAGAGAATATTTTTTACCTCTTTTGAATAATTAGTGCTGAAAATCAAAATTTTAAAATTGCTAATTTTAATTACATTTGCATAGATTTACCCATTGTTATTTTAATCTATACCACTCCATGAAAAACCCACAAATTCTAGTTTTATTCCTTATTGGTAGCGCACTCGTAATTATTGGGACCTTATTCAAAATCACTAATGAACGTAAAGATTGGACTAGTTTATTTCTAATCGTAGGGATGACTTTTGAAGCCGTGGCTGGAATTTTATTGATTTTAAAATTAATCAAGAAAAATAAAAAATCGGATACTTTTTTGGATAGTTAAATTTCAATGCAATGAATATCAAACTTATTGCCATTGGCAAAACCGATAATAAAAATCTACAATCTTTGATAGACGAATACCAAAAACGGCTGTCGTTTTACATCAAGTTTGACCTAGAAATTATTCCCGATATCAAAAACGTAAAAAACCTATCCGAAAGTCAACAAAAAGAAAAAGAAGGCGAATTAATTCTTTCAAAAATAACCGCAACGGATCAACTTATTTTATTAGACGAAAATGGTAAAACTTTTTCGAGTGTTGGTTTTTCAGAAGAGCTGCAAAAGAAAATGAATTCTGGAGTAAAAACTTTAGTGTTTGTGATTGGTGGTCCTTATGGTTTTTCCGAAACGGTTTATGCTAAAGCAAATGGCAAAATTTCACTTTCGCCAATGACATTTTCGCACCAAATGGTTCGCCTATTTTTTATAGAACAGTTGTATCGAGGTTTCACCATTCTGAAAAATGAACCTTATCATCATCAGTGAATTTAGATTGCAGTCCCGATAGCTATCGGGATCAGGTTGCAGTTATTGCGAGAAGTTGGGGACGAAGCAAAGCAATCTCATTTCGAAAAAACAAATTCTTCTTTGTTTCAATTGAAAAGCAACACAAAAAGGGTTACTACATTAAACTATTTCAGTATTGATTTTATTAAATAATGAAACACATTCTACAGCTTCTTTCACGTCATGAACTCTTAGGATTTTGGCTCCTTTGGTCAGGGCAATGGTATTTAAAACAGTAGTTCCGTTTAAAGCATTTTCAGCATTAGATTGAAGGGTTTTATAAATCATTGATTTTCTAGAAAAACCAACCAACAAAGGCAAATCTATTATTTCAAACAACTCTAATTTTTGCAAAATCTCATAATTTTGTTCCAATGTTTTGGCAAAGCCAAAGCCTGGGTCTACAATTATATCATCAATGCCATAACTTCGGGCTTGAGCTATATTTTCGGAAAAATAAAACAAAATCTCTTTTACAAGATTCTCATAGTTTGTCATAGTTTGCATTGTTTGCGGTGTGCCACGCATGTGCATCATAATGTAAGGAACCTTATATTCTGCTATAGTTTTTAGCATTTTATTATCTAAATTTCCCGCCGAAATATCATTAATCATAGCAGCACCATTGTCTAAACAAATTTTAGCTAATTCACTCCTAAAAGTATCTATTGAAACTAAGGTTTCTGGAAAATGCTTCAAAACAGATTTCACAACTGGAACAATTCGGTTCAACTCCTCAGCTTCAGATACTAATTCAGCGTTAGGTTTACTTGAATACCCACCAATGTCAATAAATGTAGCACCATCGGTTAGCATTTTTTCAACCTGCGCTAAGCTATCACTTTCACTTTTATACTTTCCTCCATCAAAAAAAGAGTTGGGTGTAATGTTCAAAATTCCCATTACTTTGGGAGTTGCTAAATCGATAAGTTGTCCTTTGCAGCGTATTGTCATTTTTAAAACTTAAATTCGTTAATCATCATTTTTCCATCCCATAAATATTCCTTATTTTTGGAAAAATTTATACAAATATACACCAATAAATGAATAGTACTTCAAAGCAATATGATAGTGTAATAACAATATGCCGCACTCTTTTTATTAATAAAATGAAGGATTATGGTAGCGCATGGCGCATTTTAAGACTACCTTCTTTAACAGATCAAATATTCATAAAAGCACAAAGAATCAGAAGCCTACAAGAAAATGAGGTTCGAAAAGTAGCAGAAGATGAAAGCGGAGAATTTATCGGGATAATAAACTATTCGATTATGGCGTTAATTCAACTAGATCTTGGAGTTGTTGATCAACCAGATTTAAAAACTGAAGAAGCCACGCTATTGTATGATGCAAAAGTAAAACTTACCAAGGAATTAATGGAAAATAAAAACCATGATTATGGCGAAGCTTGGCGCGAAATGCGAGTAAGTTCATTAACCGATTTGATTTTACAAAAACTGCTTCGGGTAAAACAAATTGAAGATAACAAAGGAAAAACCATCGTTTCTGAAGGCATCGATGCCAACTATCAAGATATGATTAATTATGCAGTTTTTGCATTAATTTTAAGCCCCCTAGCCCCCAAAGGGGGAAATTCAAAATAGTAACGTATTTAAAATACAGTATGAAAAATATTATCACCCAATTCTCCAGACTTTTTGTTGGAATATTATTTATTATATCAGGTTTAATTAAACTCAATGATCCTCTTGGATTTTCGTATAAATTGGCTGAATATTTTGGAGAACCCGTTTTTAATTTGCCCTTTTTAGTACCGTATTCTTTAGCACTAGCGTTATTTTTAGTGATTCTTGAAGTGGTTTTAGGCGTTATGTTACTAATTGGCTACCGTTCAAAAAATACCCTGTTGAGTTTGCTGATTTTAGTAGTTTTTTTTAGTTTTCTAACTTTTTACTCTGCTTATTTTGATGTTGTAAAAGACTGTGGCTGCTTTGGCGATGCTTTACACCTAACGCCTTGGCAATCTTTCACTAAAGATATCGTTTTATTGTTTTTCATTCTAATTTTATTTTTCAATCAAAAACTGGTAAAACCCTTATTTTCAAAAAATTTAGTTTCATTTTTAGCGCTGTTTAGCTTTGTTTTGTCTGGCTTTATGGGATATTGGGTCTTGAATCATTTACCCCTAATTGATTTCAGACCCTACAAAATTGGAACTAATATTCAAAAAGGAATGGAAATTCCTGAAGGCGCACCAAAATCAGTGGTAGAAATGATTTTTATTTATAATGTGAATGGTGTTGAAAAAGAATTTACTGAAAAAGATTTGATGAATATTCCAACAGGAGCCACTTTTGTTGACCGAAAAGACAAGATTATTACCGAAGGTTATGTCCCTCCTATTCATGATTTTTCAATGAATAAAGAAGGTTCAGATTATAAAGAAGAATTTTTAAACGAACCAAAATTGATGATGATTGTGGCTTATGATTTGGCTAAAGCTAGCAAAATAGGCATGGAAAAATTAGAAAAATTGAACCAAAGTGCTGTTTCAAAAGGATATAAAGTAGTCGGAATGACCGCTTCGTCACCAGAAGAAATTGCAAAAACCAAAAAATTATTTGGACTTTCATTTGACTTCTATTTTTGTGATGGAACTGCTTTAAAAACCATTGAAAGAGCGAATCCTAGCATTGTTATTCTGAACAATGGAACAATTAAACAAAAAGTGCATCATAATGATATTAGTAATTTAAAATTGTAATTGAAAAATGAGAGACCTAAAAACTAGCGCAAGTATATCAAGCAAAAGGAAAAAGAAAAAAAAATATATTCTAATTTGTTTTTTTATTTTTTTGATAGGCTATTATTTGCTCAATGAAGTCTCAACTTGGTTTGAAGTCCCTTTAGGAAATATTTTTTATGTGCTAGTGGGGTGTGTATTAATGGCTTCATCTGGAGTATATATTGGCTATGCTATTAGAGTTCTTTATTTCAGTAAAAAAAAGAAAAGAACTAAACATTATTATTTGAAAGATGATAAAAATGATACCGAATTAATGTAAAAACAGTAGTTCAAATCAAAATTATCATTTCACTATCTCTCTAAAATGAAAAAAATACTGTCCCTATTAGTTGTTTTCACCATCGTTTCTTGTTCAAATGCACAGAAAACAGAATTTTCAAAACAAGCATTAGCATCGTCATTAGTAACAACTGATGCCAGTGAAATTACTTTTGAAAACAGTCTCAAAAAACACAAAGGCAAGATTTTATTAATAGAAATTTGGGCTACTTGGTGTGGTGATTGTGTCAAAGCAATGCCTAAAATACATGAGTTACAAGCACAAAATCCTGATGTTGACTTCCTTTTTATTTCAATAGAAAAATCTATTGAACAATGGAAAAAAGGAATTACAAAATATGATTTAAAAGGAGAACATTTAATTGCAACCGACCAAATGAAAGGAGACTTTGCAAAATCGATAGATTTAGACTGGATTCCGAGGTACATTATTATTGATAAAACAGGTAAAATTGTAGTGTATAGAGCCATTGAAACAGATTTTGACTTAATTAACAATACATTACAAGAGCTAAATAATAACAATAAAAAATAAACAATAAACAAATAATTATGAGAAAGAAGATTGTAGCAGGAAACTGGAAAATGAACAAAAATTCAGAACAAACTGAAATTTTATTAAATGAATTAATCGCGCAAATACCTGCATCAAGTAACGCCAAAGTTATTGTAGCACCTACCTTTGTTAACATAGCTTCGGCTGTAAATCATTTGAAAAATACCCCTATTGGTGTAGCCGCTCAAAACATGCATCAAGCAGAAAGTGGTGCTTATACAGGTGAAATTTCTGCTGATATGCTCAAAAGCATCGGGATAAATACAGTTATTCTGGGACATTCTGAACGTAGAGCGATTTTTCATGAAAGTGATGCTTTGATTGCCAATAAAGTAGATACCGCATTGCAACATGGTATGACTGTAATTTTTTGTTTCGGAGAAGAATTAAAAGACCGTCAATCTCAAAATCATTTTAACATTGTAGAAAATCAGTTGCGAGATGGATTATTCCATATCAAAAAAGAAGATTGGGAAAAAATTGTATTGGCTTATGAACCGGTTTGGGCTATTGGAACTGGAGAAACTGCTAGTCCAGAACAAGCACAAGAAATGCACGAATTTATTAGAGAAACCGTTCGTAAATCTTTTGGAAGTGATGTTGCCGAAGACGTTTCCATATTATATGGCGGAAGTGTGAAACCGGATAATGCCCAAGAAATTTTTTCTAAACCTGATGTTGACGGAGGTCTTATCGGTGGAGCTGCACTAAATGCAAAAGATTTTGTGGCCATTGTAACTGCTATTTAATTCGAAAAAAGGGATAAAAAAAAGAGGTTTGAAGAAATTCAAATCTCTTTTTTGTTTTATAAAAACTACAATAAGGATTGCTACCTTTGCAAAAAATAATTTATGTCAAATATCTATTTAGGTTTTCATTTTAGGGTTGAACCAAAAGAACTTGGTTCGGAAATTCTTATCGCCGAATTGGGTGAATTGCCTTTTGAAAGTTTTATCGATAGCGATTTTGGGATTGTAGCTTATATCCAAAAAGCATTTTATACTGAAACCATTTTAGATGATTTATTCATTCTAAAATCACCCGAATTTACCATTTCCTATACCATTGAAGAAATAGACCAAGTCAACTGGAACGAGGAATGGGAGAAGAATTTTGAACCCATTGATGTCGATGGAAATTGTCATGTCCGAGCACCATTTCATCCCAAAACCAATGCTGAATTTGATATCATAATCGAACCCAAAATGAGTTTTGGAACGGGTCATCACGAAACCACTCACATGATGATTCAGCATGTATTAGAAATAGATGTAGCAGGAATGAAAACCCTTGATATGGGTTGTGGAACAGCTATTTTAGCTATTTTAGCAGAAATGAAAGGAGCGCAACCGATTGATGCTATTGATATAGATAACTGGTGTTATCTCAATTCTATCGAAAATGCGGAGCGCAATAATTGCCAACACATTACGGTTTATGAAGGCGATGCTTCCTTGCTAAAAGACAAAAAATACGACTTGATTATTGCTAATATCAACAGAAATATTTTGTTGAACGACATGCAAAGTTATGTAGATTGTCTTAACTCCAAAGGAATACTTTTGTTGAGTGGATTTTATGAAGAAGATATCCCGTTTATAGACGCTTCTTGCACCGAAAAAGGCTTGACTTATGTAAAAAAGTTGCAAAGAAACAATTGGGTGTCTTTAAAATACCTAAATTAGTATCTCAAGAAAGAAAAATAGTAATGGAAAGAAAAAATCATTGGGAAACAGTATATAAAACCAAGCAACCTAACGAGGTTAGCTGGACACAAGAAAACCCAAAAACTTCACTAGATTTAATTCGGGAAACCAATTTAGATAAATCTGTAAAAATTATTGATATTGGTGGTGGCGACAGCAGACTAGTTGATTTTTTATTAGCCGAAGGATATGAAAATGTATCGGTTTTAGATATTTCTTTTAACGCATTAGAAAGAGCCAAAAATAGACTTGGAAAAAATGCAGAGAAAGTCAATTGGATTGTTTCGGACATAACCGAATTTAAACCAGAAACAACTTATGATATTTGGCATGATCGAGCTACATTTCATTTTTTGACAACAACAGAACAAATAGGAAAATATTCAGAAATCACGCAAAATTGGAACAACGGCTTTTTAATCATAGGAACTTTTTCTAAAAACGGACCAACAAAATGCAGTGGTTTGGATATCAAACAATATTCTGAAAGTGAATTAGAAAATCAATTTTCAAATCGTTTCAAAAAAATAAAATGTATTTCTGAAGATCATCTTACCCCTTTTAAAACCACACAAAATTTTACATTTTGTGCATTTGAAAAAATCAATTAGAACCAACTATTTTTATTTAAACCTACAATTATCTAAAAATGAGTACAAAAGAAAAAATAAGAGAAAAAATAAGTTTAAAAGAAGCTACAACTTTAAACAATGAAATTATAGTGTACAATGACGATGTCAATACTTTTGACCATGTTATAGAGACCTTAATTCGAGTTTGCGACCATACACCTGAACAAGCAGAGCAATGTTCGTTGATTGTGCATTACAATGGCAAGTGCACTGTAAAAACAGGAGTTTTAGAAAAACTAAAACCACAATGTACCCAATTATTAGAAGCTGGATTGAGTGCAGAAATAGTATAGATTTTTAAAGCTTCCAGCCTTTTGAAGGCTGGAAGCTTTAAGTTTTTAGAAATACCTTTAAAATTAATGAGGTAATTTATCTCGAAACACGCCATATAAATATGTACCAACAAGAGCTCCGAAAAGCACTAAAATAACAGGCAAAAATCCAGCTCCTAGCAAGATAAATATAGGTCCTGGACAAGCACCTACAAGTGCCCAACCCAAGCCAAAAAATATGCCGCCAATCCAAAACCGTATTGAACCCGGTTCTTTATCCAAAATGATTATTGGCAAACCCTGACTGTCTTTTAGATTATTTCTTTTTATTATTTGAATTCCGATGATACCTGTACAAACAGCGGTTATAATAATTCCATACATGTGAAACGATTGAAACTGGAACATTTCATAGATTCTATACCATGAAACTGCTTCTGATTTGGTCAAAATAATTCCGAATACAAAACCAACAAGTAAATATTTTAATGCTTTCATAATCAAAAAACTAAGGGTAAAATAAAATGAGACATAATCAATCCACCAATAAAAAAACCAATTACCGCTTTTAGGGATTGAATTTGAAAATTACTCAAGCCTGAAATAGCATGTCCCGAAGTACATCCACTGGCGTAACGCGTTCCAAAACCAATTAAAATTCCGCCTATAATTAAGAAAACAATCATTTTTGGAGATTGAAAAACGGCATTGCTAAATAACGCATCGGGCAACAATTTACCATTTGGCGCATCGATACCCAGTTGATACAGTTGTGCAATGGTTTTGGGATTAATAGCAACATTTGTGGGATCACCCATAAAATGAACAGCAACAAAACCACCCAACATAGCACCCAAAACAACCAACAAATTCCAGCGTTGTTCTTTCCAATCTACATCAAAAAATGACACCCGCTTTCCGACTCCAGTCATAGAACATAGGGTGGTCAAATTAGACGACATCCCAAAAACTTTACCAAAATAAATTAGACAAAGCATTACCATTCCTATCAAAAACCCTGAAACATGCCAAGACCAAGTTTTAAAAAAAATTTCCATTACTGCTATTTTACTAAACAAAAATAACATTTAATATCAAATAAAACACACAATATTAAAGTACTAATTATTGTTAATAGGAATTAAATACCTTAGAATTGTTTGCTTACTTTTGTCGAGATGTTCAATACAAATTTGATTTGAAAAATTTTTCATATTTACAATACTAAAAAAGACTACATCATGAAAAAACTAATGCCCTTTATTGCCTTATTATTCCTTATTTCATCTTGTATGAGCACAAAATCTACTATAAAAAATGTAGATAATAATGCACCAATACCAAAATTATCAAACAAGAACACTTTTGTCATCACTGATTATAGTAAAGATGAAAAATATGGCTATGACAAAGATTACCCTATTAATATATTTTATACCAATACAAAAAACGAAATAATCAATCAGCAACGATTTCTCAATGCTTTGGCAGGACCTAAAGGAGAAAAAATCACTTACACTAAACTAGAAAGTTGCTGTCCGTTTCCAACAAAAAGAAGCGAAATGGGAGCTGGTTTTCTAGATGTATATGAAATCAAATGGGAAGGGCAACAAAAACCAATTATTCTCTATTTGAACATTTATGAAAAAGGCGTTTTGATGGTTCCTGTTGGGCTTAGTTTACAGAAAAATTAATGGTAAATCCTTAATTATAATCACAAATCCTAACTATCTTTGCCCTTTCAAAAATTACGTTATGAACATATCACAAATTCCTCAAATAAAACATACTGATAGTGGCAATTTTTTTCTTTTGGCTGGCCCTTGTGCTATTGAAGGCGAAGAAATGGCGATGCGAATTGCCGAAAAACTAATTGAAATTACCAATAAATTAGAAATACCTTTTGTTTTCAAAGGCTCATTTAAGAAAGCTAATCGCTCTAGAATTGATAGTTTTTCAGGAATTGGTGATGAAAAAGCGTTGCGAATTCTTCGTAAAGTTTCGGAAACATTTCATGTGCCTACAGTAACCGATATTCATACCAACGAAGATGCTGTTATGGCTGCCGAATATGTTGATGTACTACAAATTCCCGCGTTTTTAGTTCGACAAACCGATTTGGTCGTGGCTGCTGCCAATACTGGAAAAGTAGTCAACCTCAAGAAAGGGCAATTCATGAGTCCCGAAAGTATGAAACATGCGGTACAGAAAGTATTGGATTGCAATAATCAAAACGTGATGGTTACCGATAGAGGAACCATGTTTGGCTATCAAGATATGATTGTTGATTTTCGTGGAATCCCTACCATGCAACAGTATGCTTCTACCGTGCTGGATGTTACTCATTCGTTACAACAGCCCAACCAAATGGCGGGCGTTACTGGCGGAAGACCTGATATGATTGAAACGATTGCCAAAGCTGGCATTGCAGTAGGCGTAGATGGTTTATTTATTGAAACCCATTTTGACCCAGCCAATGCTAAAAGTGACGGTGCCAATATGCTTCATTTAGATTATTTTGAAGCTTTGATGACTAAACTAGTTGCTATTAGAAAAACAATTAACACCTTTTAATAATGAAAAAAACATCATTGTTACTTTTAATTTTCTTATTTTCTATTAAAGGTTTATCACAAGAATCTAACACTATTTTAGGGAAATACACTGCTACTAATAAAGGGAAATTTTTCATTTATTGGGGAGGAAATCGAGAATCATATTCAAAATCAGACATTCAATTTAAAGGTGCTGATTATGATTTTACATTGTATGATGTCACAGCACATGATATCCCAAAAGGTTGGCATTTAGATTACATCAATCCCAAAAACATGACTATTCCCCAAACTAATTTTAGAATGGGTTATTTTATAGCTAATCATTACAATATTTCAATTGGGCAAGATCACATGAAATATCAAATGTTTCAAGACAGAGCAGTCGATATTACTGGAAGTTATCCAAATCCTGGATCTTTTAATGAACTTTTACCCAATAATCAAGTACTACTTACCGAAGATTTCTTGACTTTTGAACATACTGATGGATTAAATTATATCAATACCGAAATTGCTAGAGTAGACGACCTATCTGAAATTTTAAATTTACCCAATACCGACAAACTTCAAATCAATATCACAGAAGGAATTGGAGGCGGAATATTATTTCCAAAAACCAATGCAAAACTTCTAGGCAAGGATAGACATGATGATTTTCATGTTTCAGGTTATGGATTTTCCGCAAAAGCAGGTTTAAATTTTACTTTTTACAAACACTTTTTTATTCAAACAGAATTAAAAGGAGGTTATATCAATATGCCCGATATTAGAACTACTAAAGACAGTGCTGATAGTGCTTCTCAACATTTTATGTTTTTGCAGCGCATCATTTCTTTTGGAGGAATTTTTAAAATTTAGGAAATAAAGTGTTATTCAGATTTTCTAATTTCAGTTCTTGGTCCGATACCATTATTATTAAAAGCTTCAATTTGAAAATAATACCCATCCGATTTGTCTAAACCGTTGAAATAATATTCGTTTTTTTCATACACCATAATAGAACCATACATTTTATCCACTGATTTTCCAAAATAAATTACATAACCATCAGCATTAATTTCTTGTTGCCATTTGAACCAAACATTTCTGCGTTCCCCTTTTACTTTTGGACCTGAACGTAAGGGAACGAAATTCTGAACCGCATTTGGTTTTTGTCCAGATCCTTTTCCAAAAACTCTAAAACCACTGATGGCGAATTTACCCGTTGGCATTTGAATATTTTCTAGTTTTAAATACCGAGCTGTATTTGCATTTTGAAATTCTATATATTCATGCGGAACGTCTTTGGTACTTTTGCTTTTATCTACTATAATTTTCCAATTCTTGTTATCATTAGATGTATAAACAATGTATTTATGTCCCAATGTTGTTTCTGGTTTTCCCATGATTTCGACATCTTGGTCGGCATAGTTAATTTGAATGGCATTGATAGTACTTATCTCTCCCAAATCTGAAATTAAGAATTCCCCTTTTTTAGCTGTTTTCGCACACCAGTAGGTCTTTATATCTTCGTCAACGGATAAATTGGACTGGAATCCGCCAAATGTTGAAGAAACCTGAACAGGTTTATTGTAATTTAACAACATCCAACCTGAAAAATTTTCATTCAAATGGTTTTTATTTTCCGATGGCAAAAACGTTGGATAATCGCCATAAGCGGTATTCGAATACAAAATATCCTCTTTATCAAAACCCGCAGGCCAAATTCCGATGCGTCTTTCAAAGTTATTTTTTGTACAAATTCCGATGGTTGAAACATGCCAATATTCATTATTAACATCTTGAAAAGTAGCTCCATGCCCTGCTCCTCTTGCAAAACCTCCGGGTTTATACGAAAACGGATTATGAGATTGATATTCAAATGGTCCAAGCGGATCAATACCTACATAAACGCCATCCGCATAACCACTGAATTCAGTTCCTGGTGCGCCATATTGCAAGTAATATTTATTGTTATACTTAGTCATAAATGCGCCTTCTGTAAAGGGTTGCAAAAACGTATTGTCGTTATGTTCACCAAAGCGTTCCCAACCGTGTTCATCATCATTTAAAGCCAAAACAGGAATACTATTGCCTTCTGGTTGAAAAGTTTTTCGATTTAATTTTACTCCATAAAGCGGATATAAATTACTTGAACCATAATATTCATATACCTCGTCTCTTTCTTTGTCCCAAAAAATTTGTGGATCCCAAGCGGCAGCTTCTGATTTGTGAACCAATTCCTTCCAATCATCCTTTGTTGGATTAGTACTCATCCAAATTGGGAATTCTTTACCTTGTGTAGAACCAACCACTAATAATGTGTCATTGACAAAAGATAATGATGGGGCGCATAATTCATCATACACTTTGTGTTCTGGACGAAGGAATTTACGGGATATAAACTTCCAATTCAGCATATCTGTACTATGCCAATAGCCCCACTGATTGGTAGAAAAAAGATAATATTCTCCTTTAAAAAAAGTAATGACTGGATCAGCGGTAGCACGATGTTTCCCTTGAGTTACAAAGTCAGGAATGGGACAATAGCCATAATCAATATTAATAGGATTGCAATAGGTTTTCTGTTGGGCAATTCCATAATTTGAAATCAATAACAATAGTAGTAAGACAATCCGATATTTCATAACTATAGTTTTAATGTATTGGAAAGAAAATTATAACTATTCCGCCACCAGCTATTAAAACTAATTTACAGAATAATTTGTCATTAAATTTTAATAAAGCCTTAAATTTTAATCTCAATTTACTAATTGAAATTTTTCTTTTAATGGGGTATTTGAATTTCCTCCAATAAAAACCTCAAAGCCGCCTGGTTCTGCAACAAATTTTAAATCTGAATTATAAAATTTTAAATCTTCTTGAGAAATTTCAAAACTTACCATTTTCTTTTCTCCTTTCTTTAAAGCTATTTTTTGAAATCCTTTTAACTCTTTTAATGGTCTTGTTACAGAACCAACCAAGTCTCTTATATACAATTGCACAATTTCTTTCCCGTCGTAATTTCCTGTATTCAAAACATCTATAGTTGCTATTAAGCTCTCATTCGATTTTATTACTGATTTTGAAATTTTAAGATTACTATATTCAAATGTGGTATAACTAAGTCCGAATCCAAAAGAAAATAGTGGCTCATTTCTTTCATCAATATAATTAGATTTGAACTTTTCAAATTTTCCATCATTATTTCCTAACGGTCTTCCTGTATTTTTAGCAGCGTAATAAATAGGTACTTGACCTAAACTTCTCGGGAAAGTTGTCGTTAATTTACCCGATGGATTTTCATCCCCAAATAACACATCTGCAATAGCATAACCCGCTTCGCTACCAGCAAACCAAACATCTAAAATTGCTGACACGGTTTCGTTTTCTTGTTTTAAAACCAAGGGTCTGCCGTTAAATAAAACCAAGACAATAGGCTTGCCCGTTTTTAATAACTCTTGCAATAAATCTTTTTGAGCTAATGGAATTTCGAGATTGGTTCTGCTGCTACATTCTCCGCTAAACTCAGCCGATTCGCCAAGTGCAGCAATAATCACATCGGATTGATTAGCGATTTTTAATGCTTCTGCAACTAACTCTGCTGCGGTTCTGTTATCTCGGTGTAAAGTTTTTCCGAACATGGTGGCGCGTTCTTCAAGGGTAGCATCATAATCAAGATTGCTTCCTTTTGAATACAGCACTTTGGCTGAATTTCCAACTGCAGATTTTATACCCGCAATCAATGAAATAGATTTTTCTTGGTTAGTAGCAACACTCCAAGTTCCTGCCATATTTTCTTTTGCATCTGCCAAAGGACCAATAACAGCAATAGTTCCCGATTTTTTTAAGGGTAAAATTCCCTCCCCAGCTCTTCTCAAAGGAGAGGGAGCGTTTTTTAATAATACTAAAGATTCTACAGCAATCTTTCGAGCTTCATTCCTATTTGAATTGGTGAAAATTTCCGTTTTAGCTCTATTTACATCACAGTATTTGTAAGGGTCTTGAAATAATCCTAAATCGTATTTAGCATTTAAAATTAAACGAACAGCGTTGTCGACAACCTCGATTGCAATTTTACCTTCTTCTAATGACTTTTTTATAGTGTTTAGAAAACCTTGGCTAACCATATCCATTTCTACACCTGCCTTTAGTGCCGAAGCAGAAACGGTTTGCAAATCGCCTATACCGTGATATTCCATTTCCATAATTGCAGTATAATCCGTAACCACAAAACCTTTAAATCCCCATTGATTTCTCAACACATCGGTCATTAGCCATTTATTTGCTGTAGCTGGAATTCCATCTACTTCATTGAAAGACGCCATTACCGATCCTACACCAGCGTCAATAGCCGCCTTGTAGGGCGGAAAGTAGTCATTATACATTCTAATTCGACTCATATCAACGGTATTATACTCCCGTCCGGCTTCTGGTGCGCCATAAAGTGCAAAGTGTTTTACACAGGATAATATGGTATTGTTTTTAGACAAATCATCACCTTGATAACCTTTTACCATGGCTTTTGCAATTTGACTTCCTAGATACGGATCTTCTCCGCTACCTTCAGATACTCTTCCCCAACGAGGATCGCGAGCAATATCTACCATGGGAGAAAATGTCCAATTGATACCATCAGCACTGGCTTCTTGAGCAGCAATTTGTGCACTTCGTTTTATTAAACTCATATCCCAAGTACATGATAATGCTAGCGGAATTGGGAATGTGGTTTCGTAGCCATGAATAACATCCATACCAAAAAGTAATGGAATTTTTAATCGACTTTTTTCTACAGCTATTTTTTGAACTTCTTTTATTTTTTGAACTGATTTGATATTGAATAAACCTCCCACTTTTCCTTGTTCGATACTTTTTGCAACGTTAGAACTATTGGCTTGACCTGTGGTGATATCACCAGAAGTTGGTAAATTTAACTGCCCTAATTTTTCTTCTAGAGTCATTTTAGAAATCAATTCGGAAACGAAAATTTCTTTTGGAGCGATGTTATTTTTTTTTTGTTTTTGTGCAGAAACGTTACCACCCAAACAAAACACAAAAAGTAGTATGATAGATTTAATTTTCATTTCTTTTTTGGTTGTATTTCGTTGAAATAGTATTAAAAATTAATCTTGTACTAAAAATTCTAAAATCCGTGTTGCATAGAATGAAAACCTAAATCAAGTAAACCTGCTTTTACTTCAGGAGCTTGCATAAACAAATTCCATAACATTCCGGTTCTGTAATTTTCTATCATGGGTACAATAGTGCCTTGATCTATTGATAAATAGCGTTTAGTTACCCAATTATAATGTGGAGAAATAGCATCATAAGGCCCAGCAACCCCAACATATTTTGCTTTATTTTCTTCATACAAATAGCGCAAAAATTTAAGTGATTCAACTGGAGTATAGGGGAAATTAGATAAAGCAGCTGTTGGAGAAATTACTCCTCTATCATTTCCGGGTTTATGATCAGTATATCCAACTGAGCCATCCGAATTTCTAGTATAACTTGCTGTTAATCCCCAGCATTTAGTGCTGTAACCGTTCCATCCATTTGGGTTTGTAACACAATGCTGATACATGATTTTAGCATGATTTTGAGTCAGTTCCCAATAGTTGGCATATTGATCTGATAGTCCGCGAGGATCAAGACCTAAATACGAATAATGGGACCAAAACATAGGCCCAACATTTCCTAAAGCTCCATTATAATTAAATACTACTGGAATAGTATATCGGACTGCTGCACTTTTAATAGCTCCACCTCTTGCCCAACCTTTGTTATAACAAGCATTAGAAATAGGATGTGTTGGCGAACTCTTAGCCATTATGTACGTAATTAAACATTCGTTATAGCCTTCTAGTTTAAAGTTGATTTGCCATGCATAGTTAGGTGACCAATGCCAGTATAAAACATCTTCGCCCTTGGTATACCAATCCCATTCTACTCCCTTCCATAACATGTCTGCTTTTTCAGCAAGAGCGATTTCTTCAGGAGTTCCGTTTTTAAAATATTCTCTAACACAAATTAATCCTTGACACAAAAAAGAAGTTTCCACTAAGTCTCCACCATCATCTTTAGTCCCAAAAGGGATTACTTTTTTAGTATTTCCGTCTATCCAATGCGGCCAAGCACCATGAAAACGATCTGCATTTTCTAGAAAATTAAGCATAGTTGTCAATCTACTTATTGCATCGGCTCTACTTATAAAATTACGTTGTATGCCTACCAAAAGTGTCATTAATCCGAATCCAGAACCGCCTGTTGCCACAATATTGGCATCATTGCCTGTATCGTCTACATGATAACGTTCTCGTGCTAATTTAGAATTAGATTGGGCATATTCTACAAAATATTTTAGTGCATCTTTTTGAGCCATATCTAGCAATACCGCTTCAGATAATGGTGGATCTACAACTATTGGTGGATCTACAACAACAGGATCTGGAGTGGAACTATTGTCACAACTAGAGCAAGAAACGAATAAAGAGAATAAAAAAAATAAACGAATGATTTTCATTTCGAAAAATTATTGATGCAGTTAAAAAAAAAACACCTAATAAACAAAAGTATTAGGTGTTACAAATTTACAATTTATCTACCTTTATGCTTTTTCCAGCTCGTATAAT
>JANMZS010000027.1:0-9711 GCA_031383535.1 Flavobacterium sp. | reverse complement strand
ATACAATTTTTATTCTACGTTATAATTTAAAAATCATTTAAAAATCCTATTGTATTTTTCCTATTTTTACAAAAAATATAACCAAATGCGTACACTTGTTTTTATGCTTTTTATTGGAATTCTAATTGCTGCTAGTTCTTGTAGAACAGACTTTGATACGGTTGCAAGTTCAGGAGATTTAGAATTTTCAAAAGACACCCTGTATTTAGATACGGTTTTTTCTACAGTAAGTTCAAGTACTTATGCTTTAAAAGTGTATAACCGAAGTAAAAACGATATCACTATTCCGAGTATAAAATTAGGCAAAGGGATAAGTTCAAAATACAGAATGACTGTCGATGGCATGGTAGGAAACCAAGGGAAGTTATTTAGTAACGTAACCCTTTTAGCAAAAGACAGCTTGTATATTTTTGTGGAAACCACTGCCGATGTTTCCGATGCATCACCCACTGACTTTCTTTACACCGACCAAATTCTTTTTGATAGTGGCGCTAATCTTCAAAAAGTAGAATTAGTTACCCTTATTCAAGACGCCGTTTTTCTGTATCCTAAAAAATTTAGCGACGGTACTACCGAAACATTACCTGTAAACGGCGAAGAAATTTATGGATTTTATTTAGACGAGAACGACCCTATTCATGGCAATGAACTGCAATTTACGAACGACAAACCTTATGTCATCTATGGATATGCGGCAGTTCCAAACGGAAAAACAGTTTCTTTTGAACCGGGTTCACGAGTCCATTTTCATGCCGATTCGGGAATGATAATTACTGACAATGCTTCTATTAATGTTAATGGAACAGTTTCGACAACCAAAGCTTTAGAAAATGAAGTCATTTTTGAAGGTGATCGATTAGAACCAGAATATTCAGATGTTCCGGGACAATGGGGAGTTGTTTGGCTAACAGATGGCAGTACCAATAACATCATTACCAATTTAACAATTAAAAATGCTGGTATTGGGTTGTTGATTCAAAATAATGATGACACAACCGTAAAATTAAAAAATACCCAAATTTATAATTGTTCTATCTATGGAATTTTAGCCCAAACGGCGAAAATTGAAGGTGAAAATATGGTCATTAATAATGCTGGCGAAGCAAGTTTGGCTTGTAGTTATGGCGGTGATTATAAATTCACACATTGTACTTTTAATAACAATTGGAACAGCACAACACAAGTAGCTGTTTATGTTAGTAATTATGTTAAAGGAGCAATCCCAGAAGTCAAAAATTTGACAAGAGCTTTATTTAATAATTGTATAATTTATGGATCCTACTCGAATGAATTTTTTCTAGATAAAAAAACAGGAGGAGCATTCGAATACCAGTTTAACAACTGCTTAATTAAGTTCAATAACACTTCAAATATATATACTAATGACCCTGATTATCAATTTAATACAGATGCAACGCATTACTTAAATATAATACTCAATAAAGACCCTAAATTCTTTAATATTGCATTAAACAAATTCAATATTGAGCAAACTTCTGCTGCTTTCGAAAAAGGAAATATAAGCTACAATATTCCTCTAGACATCGAGGGAAATACAAGAACATCACCACCTGATCTTGGAGCATATCAAAGCAAGGCCTTTCCGAAATAAAAATCATTCTGTTTATCATTGTATTTTTTTGCTCCTGCAAACTTTTTACGCTAAATTTGCACCGTTAAATACAACAAACCAAACACCAATGATTCATTTCTTTGAAAACCAAAGCAAAACTGTTTTTGCAGTACACACGCAAAACGCATTGAGCGAAGTCGAAATGTCTGCAGAAGACATTTCGAAACTCAACTGGCTTTTTGCTGATTCCCATAAAATAGAAAAATCCGTCCCGATAGGAGCTATCGGGACGGATTTTTTTGTTGGTCCTCGTGCCACAATGATTACACCATGGAGTACTAATGCTGTTGAGATTACTCAAAATATGGGAATTTCAGGAATCATTCGAATTGAAGAATTTTACAAAGTTTCAGAAGATTTCACCGATTTCGATCCAATGCTTTCAGAAAAATACAACGAGTTGAATCAAAATATTTTTACAATTAACATTCAACCCGAACCGATTCTAAACATTGATGATATCGCTGCTTATAACAAATCAGAAGGATTATCTTTAAGTATTGAAGAAGTTGAATATTTAGACAATCTATCAACCAAGTTAGGTAGAAAACTAACGGATTCCGAAATTTTCGCCTTCTCACAAGCCAATTCAGAGCACTGCCGTCATAAAATTTTCAACGGAACTTTTGTCATTGATGGCGTTGAAAAAGAAACTTCTCTTTTCAAATTAATCAAAAAAACATCACAAGAAAATCCTAACGATATTGTATCTGCCTACAAAGACAATGTGGCTTTTGTAAAAGGGCCAAGAGTACAACAATTTGCTCCAAAAACAGCCGACAAACCTGATTTTTACGAAATAAAGGAATTTGATTCGGTTATATCCTTAAAAGCAGAAACTCATAATTTTCCAACTACTGTTGAACCTTTTAACGGAGCTGCAACAGGATCAGGAGGAGAAATTCGCGACCGTTTGGCTGGTGGTCAAGGTTCTTTGCCAATGGCAGGAACTGCGGTTTATATGACTTCGTATTCAAGATTGAAAGCCCCGTTCGACTCCGCTCAGGGCAAGCCTTGGGAAAACGGAATGGCCGAAAGAAAATGGTTGTATCAAACACCAATAGATATTTTAATAAAAGCATCGAATGGTGCGTCTGATTTTGGAAATAAATTTGGACAGCCACTTATTACTGGTTCAGTTTTGACTTTCGAACACGAGGAAAACAACCGTAAATTGGGTTACGACAAAGTAATTATGCAAGCGGGAGGAATTGGTTACGGAAAACTGGATCAAGCCATAAAACACAAACCACAAGAAGGCGACAAAATCGTAATTCTTGGTGGAGAAAATTATAGAATCGGGATGGGTGGAGCTGCCGTTTCTTCTGCCGACACAGGGGCGATGAGTTCTGGAATCGAGTTGAATGCCGTACAACGTTCGAACCCTGAAATGCAAAAACGTGCTGCCAACGCCATTCGTGGTTTGGTAGAAAGCGACCATAATCCTATTGTTTCCATTCACGATCACGGAGCTGGTGGACATTTGAACTGTCTTTCGGAATTAGTGGAAGAAACAGGAGGATTGATTGATTTGGATAAATTGCCTGTGGGCGATCCCACGCTTTCGGCAAAAGAAATCATCGGTAACGAATCCCAAGAAAGAATGGGATTGGTTATTGGCAAAAAGGACATTGATTTACTTCAAAAAATTGCGGATAGGGAACGTTCTCCAATGTACCAAGTGGGTGACGTAACTTCGGATCATCGTTTTACTTTTCAATCTAAAACTACGGGTTTAAAACCTATGGATTATGCTTTGGAAGATTTCTTCGGAAGTTCGCCAAAAACCGTAATGACGGACAAAACTATCCATTATAATTATCCTGTATTAGTATATGATGCAAAAAATATAGCCCTTTATTTAGAGCAAGTTTTGCAATTAGAAGCGGTAGCTTGTAAAGACTGGTTGACCAACAAAGTGGACCGTTGTGTAGGTGGGAAAGTTGCTAAACAACAATGCGCTGGGCCTTTGCAATTGCCATTGAACAATTGTGGTGTTGTTGCTTTGGATTATATAGGAAAACAAGGAATTGCCACCTCAATCGGACACTCTCCTATTGCCTCGCTTATTGATCCCGTTGCAGGAACAAGAACGGCTATTGCAGAATCCTTGTCGAATATTGTTTGGGCTCCAATTAAAGACGGATTGAAAGGGATTTCATTATCTGCCAACTGGATGTGGGCTTGTAAAAACGAAGGCGAAGATGCTCGTTTGTACGCTGCCGTTGAAGCTTGTTCGGACTTTGCTATCGAATTAGGAATCAATATTCCAACCGGGAAAGATTCACTTTCGATGAAACAAAAATATCCAAACGATGAAGTAATGGCACCAGGAACAGTTATTATTTCAGCTGGTGGAAACTGTATCGACATTCGAAAAGTCGTAGAACCCGTTTTGAGAAATGATGGAGGTTCTATTTATTACATTAATTTGTCGCAAGATGAATTCAAATTAGGTGGTTCTTCATTGGCGCAAACCTTGAATGCTATCGGAAACGAAGCACCAACTATCAAGGACGGCGCTTTCTTTAAAAATGCTTTTAATACGATACAAGAATTGATTTTAGACAATCAAATTTTGGCTGGACACGACATAGGAAGTGGTGGTTTAATCACTACTTTATTAGAAATGTGTTTTAGCCCATCCTCCCCCAGCCCCTCCAAAGGAGGGGAGCAAAACCCTAAAGGGGGAACTAGCAACTTTGCGGAAGCTGGAATGTCAATTTCGTTTGATGCCTTCGCAGAAAAAGATTTAGTAAAAGTTCTTTTTGCTGAAAATATCGGGATTGTAATTCAAGCAAAGGTAGATACTGTTTTTGAAAATAAATTGAATGCAAATGGAGTTGAATTCTTTAAATTGGGACAAGTTGTCCAAAATGATTCATTACTAATAACTCATAACTCACAACTCACAAAGTATAACGTTTCTGAATTAAGAAACATTTGGTTTAAAACCTCTTTCTTATTAGACCAAAAACAAGCTAAAAACGGAACGGCTCAGGCTCGTTTCAACAATTACGCAACCCAAGCTTTAAACTATACTTTTCCAACTCATTTCACTGGAAAACTACCTAGCATAGACAATTCAAAACCTAGACCAAAAGCTGCCGTCATTCGTGAAAAAGGGAGTAATTCAGAGCGTGAAATGGCGAATGCCATGTATTTAGCTGGTTTTGATGTGAAAGACATTCATATGACCGACTTGATTTCGGGACGTGAAAACCTGGAAGACATCCAGTTTATTGGAGCTGTTGGTGGATTCTCGAATTCGGATGTTTTGGGTTCAGCCAAAGGTTGGGCTGGAGCATTTAAATACAACGAAAAAGCAAACACAGCATTGAAGAACTTCTTCAAACGAGAGGATACTTTATCAGTCGGTATTTGTAATGGTTGCCAATTGTTTATGGAACTCGAATTGGTTAACCCAGAACACGAAGTACACGGAAAAATGTTACACAACGACAGCCACAAACACGAAAGTATATTTACTTCGGTGACGATTCAAGAGAACAATGCCGTGATGTTGTCTTCATTGGCTGGAGCAACTTTGGGTGTTTGGGTTTCGCACGGAGAAGGAAAGTTTTATTTACCAATGGGCGAAGAAAACTACAATATCGTTGCAAAATACGGTTACGAGAGTTATCCTGCCAACCCGAATGGTTCTGACTACAATACTGCTATGTTGTGCGACAAAACAGGTCGCCACTTAGTTATGATGCCACACATTGAGCGTTCGACTTTTCAGTGGAACTGGGCTTATTATCCAAAAGACAGAAACGACGAAGTTTCACCTTGGCATGAAGCCTTTGTGAATGCTAGATTGTGGATTGAGAAAATATAATTAGAAAACTATACAGCAAAAAAAAACTCATTCTTAGCGAATGAGTTTTTTTATGCACAATATATTATGCAATTAAAATTAAAAATATATTTTTTTCGTCTGTAAAAGAATAAAAGCTATTTTTGTTTAAAATTTTAGAGTATGGAAGAAAAATTTAATTCTTTAGCGAAATACAACTTTTGGAACGGTAACGTACCACAACAAGGTTTTATACGTACTGATTATCTCAATGCCATTAAAAGTTATTGCCATAATAAATTGGTCAAAGTTATAGTGGGTCAAAGGCGTACCGGTAAAAGTTATATTTTACGACAGATTGCTAATGACTTAATTAGTAATGGTGTGCATCCAAATAATATTTTTTATTTGAACAAAGAATATATTGATTTTGATTTTGTAAGCCATTATACTGACTTAGAAGAGTTGATAAAATATTATCAATTAACTTTAAAACCTCTGGGGAAAATTTATTTATTTCTTGACGAAATTCAAAATATTGCACAGTGGGAAAGACTTATAAATTCCTATTCACAGGATTTTACCGAAAGTTATGAAGTATTTATCAGTGGTTCAAATTCTAAAATGCTTTCAGGCGAATTAGCCACTTTACTCTCGGGCAGGTATGTAAATTTTGAAATATTTCCATTCAGCTTTAAAGAGTATGCTGGTATTACACAACAAAATAGCAACAAGGAAACCTATGTCAATTATATGCAAAGTGGTGGTTTGCCAGAACTTTTTGTATTGCCAAACGAAGAAACCAAAAGGCATTATGTTGCATCGGTAAAGGATACAGTTTTACTTCGGGATGTTATCCAACGACACACAATAAAAGATCCAAAATTATTGGAAGAAATTTTTATTTACTTGGTTAATAATGCGGCTAATTTATTGTCTATCAATAACATTACAAACTACTTGAAAAGTAAAGGTCGAAAAACTACTTATGATACCATAGCGAATTATATTGGCTACATCGAAGATACTTTTTTACTGCACAAAGCAGAACGTTTTGATATCAAAGGAAAAGACACCATCGCTGGAAATGTAAAATATTATTGTAATGATTTGGCATACAAAAATTATTTGTACGCTGGTTTTGGCTACGGAATAGGCTATCAATTAGAAAATTTGGTTTATTTGGAGCTTCGACGATCAGGATATGAAGTGTATGTTGGGGTGATACCAAATAAAGAGGTTGATTTTGTAGCCACAAAAGCTGACCAAAAACTGTATCTACAATGTGCTTATTTGTTAATAGATGAGGCTACAACAAAAAGAGAATATGCTTCTTTAGAAGCCATAAATGATAATTATCCTAAAATAGTGTTGTCGTTAGACGAAATTTCACTGCCCACCAGCAAAGGAATTATCCATTTACAAGCTTGGAAATTACACGATTTTTTAAACGAAAAACCAATATCTATTAGCAATAAATAATAGTCCAATATTACCGATAGATCGGGTGAACTAAATTGATTGTCTATCGGTATTTACTTCTGTAAAATTATAAAATGGGAAAGACCATTGTATAATTTCAATTGCTATAATTTACTTTTCAATGGAACTGGGCGTATTATCCTAAAGATAGAAACGATGAAGTTTCCCCTTGGCACGAAGCCTTTGTGAATGCTAGGTTGTGGATTGAGAAATTATAATTAGAAAACTATACAGCATAAAAAAACTCATTCTTAGTGAATGAGTTTTTTTTATGGCTTCAAACTGAAACTACTTTTTTTCTTCTGCTAATTGCTTCCTACTCCTATACGCTTTCAGGTATTCTCCCTTTGGTTTTCCGTCATCAAAAGAACTCCATTTCAAAATTGTTCTTACTCCGTTTCTTGCTTCTTCGTTCGTGAAATTTTCGTATTCAATTCTATAAATGGCAGAATACATTTCGGCGCGACCTACGCCGTGGTAGCAATGAATAAGCACAGGATAATTAGCGGGATTATCCATGATTTTGAAAAATGTATTCAAATTTTCTGATTTAGGCACTTGATCAGAACCATTATTAAAATAATTTACCCCTTTTATTTTGGCTATTGCTTGTTTTTCGGCGGTCAATTCAGCAGGGATTTCAGGATTGTTTGCCTCATCGCCAGTGCCTGGAAAACGTAAATCGACTACTGATTTGATATGGTATTTAGTAATATAACTTTCTAATTCATCAGGAGGAATAACCCCTGATTTATAGACTTTCCCTTCGGTTATGGTTTCAAAATTATGATTGATATTCATATCATAAACGTACTTCCCTACAAGTACCAAAACGATTGCAAGTATTGAAAAACCTATTCTTTTTTTATTCTTTGTCATAATTCAATTATTTAGCATACAATTTTTTGTCAATCACTCGTTCCATATAATCCTGAATAAAGGCTTTGCAGCACAATTCAATTTCCTTCATTTCTGGATTTCTATTTTTTATTAAATTATACTTCAACGCATTATCATTTTTATCATAAAAACCAGTAGCATTGGTACCATCAAAAGTACAAATATAATTTCCTTTCATAAACTGATGACTTGTTCCTGTAGAATTAATAACGAATGGAGCACTTGATTTTTTGTCAAACAAACTCCTACCCCAACTTCGGAACGGTTTTTTGTAGCCAATCATATCTAAAATTGTTGGGTAAATGTCTATTTGCTGTGCCAAATCATCATCAATACCCACGTATTTACTATTGGGTTTGTAAATAATGATGGGAACTGCAAATCGATTAATGGGTTTGCTATATTCATCATAATAAATAAGATTACCATGATCTGCCACCAAAACAAAAATGGTATTCGAGAACCAAGGCTGTTTTTTAGCTTCATCAAAAAATCGTTTTAAAGCATAATCAGTATATTCGGCACACTTATGCATGGGTATTTCTCCCTCGCGAAACCTGTTTTTATATTTCTCCGGAATAATATACGGCTCATGGGAGGAAACGGTAAAAACAGTCGAGAAAAAAGGTGTTTTTTCATTATCCAAAGTGTTTTTCATAAACTGCAGAAAAGGTTCGTCCCAAATTCCCCAAAAACCATCAAACTCCGAATCGTCATTGAACTCCGTTCTTCCGTAATACTTATCAATGCCTAGTATATTTCCGAAACCTAAGAAACCCATCGAACCATTGGCAGCACCATGAAAAAAAGAAGTATGATAGCCCTCACTTTCTAAGGTAGAAACTAAGGATTCTATTTTTTGTTTTGGATATGGTGATGAGGTAAAAGCGTCTTTGAATGCAGGTATACCAGCAAGTATCGATGACATTCCGTGTATGGATTGTCTTCCATTGGCATAGGCATTGGTAAAAATCATGCTGTGTTGTGACAGCGAATCCAAAAATGGGGAGTGGGTTTTGTAATTGGGGATATTGGATTTTTTATTAAATGCACCTACATATTCTCGTCCATAACTTTCTAGAATCATCACCACCACATTGGGTTGTGTAGCCGGATTGTTATTGTATTGTTTAATAGGTTGGATTTTATCCAAAATCAGTTGTTCAGTTACTCCTTTAAAATTCATTTTTTTGAAACCATTAGAAAAAAGAGTTCTAATAATAGCAAAAGGCGTATTGAGCACAATATCCGAATGAACAACATTTTTCACATGCCTACTCGCATCTAAAAGATTGATTGGTCTGGTTGATTTTTTAAAATCGCCACCGCGAATACCACCAATTGTTAGTAGGATTATAAATAAAAAAGCAACTGTTGAAAATCCAAAATAATGGATTTTTTTTGTTGGTTTAACGATACTTACTTTGATTTTTTTGTAGAGATAAATCCATAATACCGAAGACAGAATAAACAACAACGTAACATGCCAATAATCGATTATAAAACTAGAAAAAAGAACTGTTTTATTCGTTTCATGCTTGACGACATCTAAGGCAACAATGGTGGAACGTGCCAAGGTGTATTTGTAATATATAAAATCAATATAATTAGTTACATAAACTAACAAGTTGGTTACGAAATAAAGATAAAACAAGAATTTTTGGTAGCCTTGATTCGTGTTTTTATAAAAAGGCAATATCGAGAACAGAATAAAAAGGAGGTTTGTATATAAAATCGCCGTGGTGTCAAAAGCAATTCCATAATAACATAGAGAAAGTAATTCCGAAATAGAATCAACTTTAAGCAATTCTATATTATAAACATAAAATAAAATTCGAGCGATAAAATAAAAAAAATAAGCTAATAAGATCCTGTAAAACAAAACTTTATACTCATT
>JANMZS010000005.1:0-4502 GCA_031383535.1 Flavobacterium sp. | reverse complement strand
ATTAGTTTTTCTATTGTTGTGATAGTGTTTTCCATACTTTCTGCTTATTTTTCTTGATGATCAGAAACCAATTCTTTTGCCTCTTGCAAAATGGTATCATACTGTTTAGAAAAATCTTTGCTAACCTCGTCAAATTTCTCTTTGACAACTTTGGCATATCCTTTTCCTTGATCCATAATTCTTTTTCTTGTTCTGGCTCCTTTTGCTGGAGCAAACAAAATTCCTGCAATGGCACCAGCAGCCACCCCACCTAAAACCCCTAATAAAACTTTACTTGAATTCATAATTTCTATTTTTAATTGATTACTATTTTTAAATATTTTTTCCTTGAATTAATCGTAATATTATTGCAATAATGGCAATAACTAAGAGAATGTGAATAATACCTCCGGCACTATAGGCAAAGAATCCGATAGCCCAAAAAATGATTAAAATAACTGCGATGGTGTAAAGAAGATTGCTCATGATAACTGTTTTTAAGTTTATAAAATTGAATAAGAAAGGAACAAATTAATGACTCCATTTTTTCCGTCAGGAAATACATAGTTAGTGCCTAGATAAGTCTTTTCTTTTCCTACTGTCACTAATCCTAAATTATAGCGAATACCAAAGCCAATGGATTTTGTATCATAACCTAATCCTACGGCTACTCCAGTATCAAATTTGTTGAAATCTCCCGAATCGATATTGTCTTCAAAATTGAAATTGATATCCGATACATTTTTCACTTTCGAACTCACTAAATAGGAGGCATAAGGACCTAATTGAAAATTGAAATTTTGACCTAGATTGAAAATTGCCATAACCGGTATTTCTATATAGTTCAATTCGAATTTTGCCGTTCCATCAACAAATACACTCTGGTATGTTAACTCAGACCCTTTGGTTGTAAAATAGATTTCGGGTTGAATAGCAAATGAATTAGATAGTGGTAGTTTGGCAAAAACTCCAAAATTGACACCAGTTAATACTTTATTATTTTCGATATCATTCAAATTTAAGTTCGAAAAATTGACCCCTCCCTTAATTCCAAATTTTAAATTATTTTGTGCTTGAACTGTAAAAAAATGCAGTGTTAATAAGACTATGATTGATAGGTTTTTCTTTGAATTTTTCATTTTTTTATGACAAGTTTTTGAAAGCATCTGCTAAGTAATCAGTATCTAATTTGAATTCTCTTTTAAAAGATTCCCAATCGGTTTGATTATTAAAGTTCTTCTAGTATTTTAAGTAATTCTTCTTTTGTTTTTCCCAATTTAATTTGAAGTTTCCCCATCATCTCTTCTTTCTTGCCATCAATAAATAATAAATCTCTGTCAGTCAATTTAGCAAATTTTTGTTTTAGTTTCCCTTTCTGTTCTTCCCAATTCCCATTTAAGATTGTTGTGTTCATACGTTTTTTTTAGTGTTTAGAATGTTTTTTCGTAACAATACAAAGTTGCGATAGATTCCACTTTATTGTTTTATATAGTTTTACAAAATAGTTTCAATATTGCTAGTTTTTGAAGCTATTTAAATTTGATTCTCCGCAGCATCTTCTCTTATTATTTCTTCGATTTCTACATCTATATACTCTTTTGATAATTCTCTTATCTCTTGTTCTGTTTTCTCTGCTGTGTTCATCACCGAATTGTTTGCAGGTTCATGCGATGAAATCAATTCGTTTATTTTTAAGTGTACTAAGGCAGAATACCGATTGAATGATTTTTGGATAACAAACAAACTCAAGAAGGTAGTTCCAAAGATGATATCTCCAATGTTTTGATGCATGTCTTTTGAAGTAAACAGATTAGTTGACCACCAAAAAATAACTAAAATAAATGCAATGATAAAAGTGATTGCGTTTCCTAAAATCCGAGTAGCTATCGAAGTTAGTTTTTCAAAAATTAACTCAATTTTCATATATATTATATTCATTTTGTATCGATATAAAACAAGTTATTGACATAATCGATTTGTTCTTTTTGGTTTAATTTATCTGTAATTTTCAGCATTACATCAACATTAGAAAACCTATTGTCATTAGTAAGAATGTTTTCTAGTTCTGCTTTTGCAGTTGTTGGACCAAATAATACCACTGTCGAAAAACCCAAACTGGCATTACTAATTTTTTTATAGAATTGTTGTTGTAAATGTTGCTCCTTGTCATGTAAATGACTTTCCCCTTTTTGCAGGACTTCCTTTTTCTCAACAGGGTTAAATTCTAATTTTACAGTAGATAACAAATGAGCTGTGTTCGTATATTCTATACTATTTGCTGTAGAGTGATCTAAATAAATCGCTAATTTTTTTTTGTTTTCCATTGGGATTAAATTTTAAAAGTTTTTACCAAAGATACTATGATTTGGTGCGTATTTCAGAAGTAAATTTTCTAATGAATTAAAATAATTTTGCAAGTTTTTAGTATTTATTTCTGGGTGTTCAACATCAGGAATAGTTTCTGGCATTTCATTTAAGAATTTGATTAATTCTGGGTATTCTTCTCGAATGGTCATTGTTATTTTTGAAATGTTTTCAATAAGTTCTTTTTCTGTTTTCATTTTATTTATGGATAAAATAAAAAAGCACCAAAAGTATTATCTGGTGCTTTTCTAGAATTAAAAATTAACCAAAAATCATAAGTCTATGCTATTTTAGTTTGTTTTTTCTTGTTCTTTTTTTGAGCTTTTTTTGCTAAATCGGTTTGGTCTTTCGCTTTCGAATTGCAACCGCAAGCCATAGTGCTATTTCCAGCCATTTGATGTTTTGCTGCCTCATGATGGTGCATGGCTGCTGCTTCGTGGTGCAAAGCTGCTTTTTTGTGATTGTCAACTATTTTTTGACTTTGCTTCGCCAAATCTTTTTTTAAACTCTCGTTAATTTCAGGATCGTTTACTTTTTCCCCCTCTTTTTCCTCTTCAATCATTGCTTTAAATTTAAGGTTACAAATGAATTTTCATAACTAAACAAAGGTCGAAGTAATTGATAGGTGCGTTGTTGTACAAAATTTTATTTTAGTTACAATATTCATAGATTTGGTTTTAACCAGAATTGAAAGAATTGTGTATTTTTGATAAAAAAGAGGACTGTTTTTCTTTTTCCAATATCAAAATAGATTAATGCAATAAAAAAACCGCCTCAAATTTTGATATTGAGACGGCTTATTTAGTTTTAAATGAATGAATTATTCATCTATAATAACTGATTTAGTTATTACATCACTGTTTGTGGATAATTTCATGAAGTAAACTCCTGATTTCATTCCGTCAACATTAAATTTCACAGTGTTTTTTTGATCAGCTTCTGCATTACCATCGAAAATCGTATTGACTAACTGACCTGCTATATTGTATAATTTTATACTAACAGATGAGTTATAGTGCAAAGTATATTCAATAGATGCATGATCTTTAACTGGATTTGGATACACTAAATAGGATACCACTTTTGCTTCTAAAGTAGGTGTAGTGGCGTTTGCTCCACCAGTACAGGTCAAGAGTTTCATATCAGCACCATTTTCATAATTACTATTGATAGCAATCAAGGTGTTATTGACATCAGTCATTTTATAATTAGAATCGCCGTTTCCTAAAATGGTGTTGGCAATAGCTAAAACTTGACTCACTTTCATTCCTTCAAAAGTCCCAGCAGTTAAATATAAGTCTGCAAGTGAAACGTTTGTTGATGCAAAATCGGCATTTTTACCAAAAGCAATATTCAAGTTTGTTGTTACTACTTGTGCTGCTAATTCATTGCTATAAGTACTGCTTGAAGGATTTAAAACAACCCCTTTTCCTAGTACTCTAGATGATGAATTTGTTGGTAAAAATTTACGAATAGCGTCTACTGATGTAAATTTCAAAGATCTTGTTCCTGAACCTACGACAATTCCATTTGGAAATGATTTTGCGAAGTTAGTGCTCAGGTAACTAGTTGAATTATCACCTTTAGAAGTAGTGCTATAACTATCTTTAGATACTGTTTTAAAACCAGTACAATATCCATACAATAAAGCTACATTTCCTGCAATAGTACATCCATTAGCATCGGTAACCGTTACCATATAAAAACCTACTTGCAAACTAGCTGTTTGCGTAGTTTGAATTGGATTTGAATTCCAGATATAAGTATAGGGAGCAGTTCCGCCTGTTACAGTTGCTGTTGCTGTTCCATATCCACCGCTTGTTGTAATTGGCGTTTGTGACATAGTTATAGCCAAAGCATCTGGCTGTGTGATGGTAGCACTTACATTAGAAGTACAACCATGAGCATCAGTGATTACCGCTGTGTACGTTCCTGCTGACAAGTTGTTAGCTGCGAATGTAGTTCCGCCTGTTGACCATAAAATGGTATAAGGTGAAGTTCCACCCGAAGCAGTTACTGTTACACTTCCGTTGGTTCCTGCAAAGCAAGACACATTAGAAATTGCATTAGCAGAAGCTAAAGCCAAAGCGGGTTGTGTTATAGTAGCACTTACATTAGAAGTACAACCATTGGCATCAGTGATTACCGCTGTATAGGTT
>JANMZS010000001.1:0-16185 GCA_031383535.1 Flavobacterium sp. | reverse complement strand
TATGAGTTTTGCAATGTGTGGAACTTTCTTAGCTTCTGATGGTCTTTTATATTATGTTTTTTGGGAATTATCATTAATCCCTATTTATTTTATCGCCTTAATTTGGGGTAATGGTGATGTCGAAGAACGCAAAAAAGCAGTAGTGAAATTTTTTATTTACACGCTGGCAGGTTCGTTATTTATGCTAATTGCTTTCGTTTATTTATACCAAAAAGCGGGAAGCTTTATGATTAGCGATCTAACCCAACTTAAATTATCTTCAATAGAACAATTTTGGATATTCATGGCCTTCTTCATGGCATACGCTATTAAAATTCCTTTGATTCCTTTTCACACTTGGCAGGCAAAAGTATACCAAAAATCACCAACTGTTGGAACAATGCTTTTATCGGGGATAATGCTAAAAATGGGATTGTATAGTGTAATTCGTTGGCAAATTCCTATTGCTCCACTGGCGGCTAAAGAACTTATGCCTATTTTAATTGTATTCGGGATTGCAGGGGTAATCTATGGTTCGATTGTGGCATTAAGACAAAAAGACCTGAAAAAATTATTAGCCTATTCTTCTTTAGCACACGTTGGATTAATAGCAGCTGGTGGAGCTTATACCCTTACCCTTGACGGTTTGCGTGGTGCAGTTTTACAAATGGTTGCTCACGGATTTGTTGTGGTAGGTTTGTTTTTTGTAGCCGAAATCATATTCAGAAGATTCGAAACCCGAAAAATTTCGGAAATGGGTGGTATTCGTGCACAAACACCAAAATTCACTTCGATGTTTATGGTATTGGTTTTAGCCTCGGTTGCTTTACCATCAACATTTAACTTTGTTGGAGAATTTACCGTTTTGTATAGCCTTTTTCAAGTGAATATTTGGTTTGCCATTCTAGGAGGAACCACCATCATTTTAGGAGCTTATTATATGTTGAAAATGTTTCAAAATGTAATGTTGGGTGAAACTAACTCAAAAGCATTTGCAGATATAACATTCAACGAAGGTTTTACATTAGTGATTATCATCGCCATTTTGTTTTTCTTTGGAATGTATCCAAAGCCAATAATCGACTTGATTACGCCAAGTATCGAAAATATTTTAACACAAGTAAATAGATTTAACTAAGTCAAATAAAAAATGAATACATTAATAGCTATAACAGGATTAGGTGTTTTATGCCTTTTATTTGAAATTTTAAATTTTAGAAAAGCCATTATTCCTGCAATAATAATTGGATTATTGGCAGTTCTTGGAATTACCTATACAGAATTTAATAATCCTCATAATTATTACAATAATATGATTGTTGTGAGCCAATTTTCAGCTGCTTTTTCAGGATTATTTATTGTTCTGACCATTTTCTTGGTTGCTCTAGCACATGATTTTTATGAAAATCATCAAACTAAAATTTCCGATTTTATTGCCATCAAAATATTTATGTTAGCAGGAGCGGTGGCTATGGTTTCGTTTGGAAACTTAGCCATGTTTTTTCTAGGTATCGAGGTTTTATCAATATCATTATATATTCTAGCTGCTAGTAATCGAATGAATTTAAATAGTAACGAAGCGGGAATGAAATATTTTTTAATGGGTTCATTTGCTTCTGGAATTATACTATTCGGAATTTGCTTCATCTATGGTGCTATGGGAACATTTGATGTTGCCGAAATTACAGAATGGTCTCGCTCTGCCGAATTACCATTGTGGTTCCCAATCGGAATTTCATTGGTCACGATAGGAATGCTTTTTAAAATTGCAGCTGTACCTTTTCATTTTTGGGCTCCTGATGTGTATGAAGGCTCCCCAACTTTGACTACTGGAACTATGAGTACCTTGGTAAAAGTAGTGGCTATGGCAACCCTATATAAATTACTAACGGCTATGAACGCTGATCTTTCAGATACCTATATCAATATCATCATCGTAATCTCTATAGCCTCTATGACGGTTGGAAATATTATGGCTTTGAAACAAAAAAATGTAAAACGAATGTTGGCTTTTTCCGGGATTTCGCATGCTGGTTTTATGTTAATGACATTGTTGAGTATTAGCAACTCCGCAGGTAATTTATTGTATTATACTTCGGCTTATTCGCTTTCTGGTATAGCAGCTTTCGCAGTGATAGTTTACGTTTGCAAAAACAAGGAAAACGAAGATATTAAAAACTTCAACGGTTTGGGGAAAACAAATCCATTGATGGCGGCAGTATTAACCGCAGCTTTACTTTCGATGGCGGGAATTCCAATTTTTGCAGGGTTTTTTGCCAAAATGGTGCTCTTTAATCAAAGTATTCAAGCTGGTTATTTAGTAGTTGTTATTGCAGCCGTTCTCAACTCAATCATAAGTGTTGGGTATTATTTTAAATTAATATTAGCCATGTTTACTAAAGAACCAAATGAAGAATCCCAAAAAACACCTTTCGTGATTTATGCTGTGGCAGTCGTAGCGATTCTTTTGAATATCGTTTTAGGGTTATTCCCTTCTGCGGTGTTGGATTTATTAGGATAATCTCAAAAAGAAAAACAAATTACACAAAACCATCAAGAGCAATTTTGATGGTTTTTGTCTTCATTATAGAAATAAAATATGTTTTTTAACTCCCTAACCTTTGCTGTTTTTCTACCCTTAGTTTTTGTACTCTATTGGTTTGTCTTTAGCAAAACCAAAAGCACACAAAACGCATTTTTGGTGGTGGTGAGTTATTATTTTTATTCGTGTTGGGATTGGCGTTTCTTGTTTTTATTACTGTTTTCAACCCTTTTATGTTATTTCACTGGAATCCAAATCGAAAGAGGCACACATAAAAAAACTCGAAAATTTTGGTTTTGGTTAAGCATTATCTTCAATCTAGGATTCTTAGCAATATTCAAATACTACAATTTTTTTGCCTTTTCTTTTTCGGAAGCGTTGAATAATATTGGATTGAAGTCAAGTCCACTTTTGCTGAATGTAATTCTCCCTGTTGGAATTTCCTTCTATACTTTTCACGGTCTTTCTTATGTAATCGACATTTATTACAAAAGAATTCAGTCCGAAAAAAACGTTATTGATTATGCACTATTCGTGAGTTATTTTCCGCTTTTGGTGGCTGGACCAATCGAAAGAGCGACCCATTTATTACCACAAGTAAAACTAAAAAGAAATTTTGATTTCGAAAAAGCCAAAGAAGGCATTTATCAAATTATTTGGGGATTGGTCAAAAAAGTAGTCATTGCCGATACTTGCGCAACTTATGCCAATGCTATTTTTGAAAATTATACTTCGATGAATTCCATGTCGCTAATTTTGGGTGCAATTTATTTTGCTTTCCAAATTTATGGCGACTTTTCAGGCTATTCAGATATGGCGTTGGGAATGTCAAAATTGTTCGGATTGGACTTATTGCGTAATTTCAATTATCCCTATTTCTCCCGAGATATTGCCGAGTTTTGGCGCCGATGGCACATTTCGTTGTCGTCTTGGTTTCGGGATTATTTGTACATTCCTCTTGGCGGAAGCCGTGGAAGCAAGCTAAAACAAATGCGCAACGTATTCATCATATTTATCATAAGCGGTTTTTGGCACGGAGCCAATTGGACTTTTTTGGCTTGGGGATTCATTAATGCAATGTATTTTCTGCCATCATTACTATTAGGCACGAACCGAAATAATATGGAAACCGCTCAATTGCATTGGGATTTCAATTCTATAAAAGTGTTTTTAAGTATGCTCACCACTTTTTCGATAACGTGTTTGGCTTGGATATTTTTTAAGGCAAAATCCATCAGTATTGCCTTTTATTATATCGAAAGAATCTTCACCAACCGAAATTTTGTATCCCAATTCCTAGAAAACGAACGCTACAATTATGAAATGCTATTAATGATTATTGTTTTTATTCTAGTAGAATGGAACAGCCGATACAAAATAGAACCCATTTCGGGAAAATACAGTTTGTTGAAAATGACTTTGTGCCTCTTGGCGATTATCGCTTTGGGAACGTATGCCGATTATAAAGAATTTATCTATTTTCAATTCTAATGAAGAAGTTTATACTATTTGTTGTTAAAACTCTACTCACGATTCTAATACTTTTAATAGTGCTGGACTGGGGATACACGACTGTTTATTTACATTCTCGCAATCGTGGAAAAGTGGAAAATGTTTTCAATTCTAAAGCTAGAAATTATGATGTTGTAATTTTAGGTTCTTCAAGAGCTAATAATCATTTTGTCCCCGAACTATTTGAAAAAAAAGGACTAAAAACTTTTAATTACGGAATGAGTGGCGCGCATTTGTTCGAAGCTTCCCTAATGCTGAAATTGATGGAGGAACGCAATTACAAAATAAAAACTGTGATTCTGGAAGCCGATTTGGGTCTTTGCAACGAAAAAGAATCTGATGCTATCGCAGCAAAATTCCTGCCTTACATTCATCATTCCGAAACCATCAAAAATCACTTTTCGAAGTTGGAAAACTTTAATGCGTTGTATTACATTCCTTTTTATCGTTATATCAATTTTGATGCACTTATCGGTTTCCGGGAAATGTACAATACCGTAACAAGCAAACCCACGAATATTTTGGACAATTTGGGGTATCATCCTTTGGGGCATAAACCCGGAAATATGAAGAATGACATACGGGCTTTGAAACCCATTCGCAATAAATATTACGAGGAAATCAAGCAAATTTGCAAGCAGAACCATTACAATCTAATTACAGTAATGACACCAATGTGTACCAATGTAAAAGGTTTAGATTATTTTGAAAAAGCAAACAAAATCTACCCCGAAATTCACAATCTAGAAAACGTCGTGCAAGGCGATCACTATTTTTCTTCCTGCGGACATTTGAATGATACTGGTGCGAGGATGTTTACGGCAGTTGTGATAGAGATGTTTTTTGAGAAGAAAAACCTATGATTGAGCGAATTCAATTAGTGGTTGCAACTCATTATTATCAGCCAATTTAACTGCTTTGATATAGGAATTCCTTGTATCAGTTTGTCTAACCAAACTATTTCCGCCCCAACTAAAAACAGGTTTATCAAAAATTTTTTCAATAATCAAGTCAGCCATTAATCTGGAATGTCTTCCGTTTCCGTTTGCAAAGCAATGAATGCTAACCAATTTATGTTTGAAACGCACCGCAATCTCAACCGATTCAAAGGTGTTGTTTTCTATCCAAAACAAGCAGTCTTCCATTAAAATTTTGAGTTCTGTAGCAATTTTATAACTCGCAACTCCTAAATTTTTTTCTGATGTTCTAAACTTTCCTGCCCAACGCCAAACATCACCATACATTTTTTTATGCAATTCTTTAATGAATTTTTCAGAAAGCAATTGCTCCTTTTTTAACTTTCGGGAATAAATCCATTGAATGGCTTTTTCAATATTATATTGTTCAAACTCATCCAGCTCTTCACGGGTGGCAATCGTAGTGATTCGCAACCCCTCTTTTTCTTCTTCGTCTAACGGAGTTTGTCCATTACTATAAACTAAATCTAATCCCATAAATATTTAGGCATTTCCGTTTTGATTTCAGTTGTTTTTTGCTCAATAGCTTTATTAATCCGATTTTCGGAGTTTTGTTGATCTTCTAATATCATTGAATTATTGGTGCGTAACACAATTTCTCTAGCGATTTCTTGTGCCCTTTTTTCAATCATTTTGTCGAGACTTTCGTGCTTGGAAACAAAACCATAAACCAGTTTCATATCTAATATTCTTGCAGCTTCATTAAGTGATTTGATAGAAATAGTGCCGTTAGCCTCCCGTTCTTCCATTTCTTTGACACTTTGCGCAGTCATTGACAATTTAATTCCCAATTGTCGCAGTGACATTTTTAATGATTTTCGTATGGTATGTATCCATCCATTTGGAGGAATAACAATGGCTTCAAGCGAACGGAATGGCAGCAATTTTTGCTCCGTCTGTTCTATTAAAAGTTGGTGTTTGGTGTTTTTCATAAGGATATAGCCTTAAATTAAAAAACAAATATAAGGTTATAACCTGAAAAAACAAATTTATTTTAAGGTTATAACCTTAAAATAAATTTTGTAGTAGAAAATTTAAAATCTCGAAAATGTGTTGCAAGGAGACCAATATTTTTCTTCCTGCGGACATTTGAATGATGCAGGAGCGAGAATGCTTACGGAGGTGGTTATTGAGAGGTTTTTTGGGAAGAAATAAAAAAATTGGAACGCTGATCCCGATAGACAAGAAAAAACGAACAAATTATACGGATTAAACTAAAATGTCGCCCGACCGCTCGGATTTAGACAAATTGTCTTGTGAACGCTAGCGCGGAAATGCTTTCCGTCCGAACTCGAAGAAACTGCAAAAACAATTCCAAACGAAAGTATTTTGATTAATACCTTGACGTTGCAGGAAGCAAAAGACAGTAGCGAGATTGAAAATATTATCACAACCCACGACGATTTATACAAAGAAAATATTGCCATTGACAGCAAAAAAACCGCATCAAAAGAAGTATTTAACTATGCACAAAGTTTGAAGTTAGGTTTTGAAATTGTCCGAAAAGAACAACTTTTATTGAACAAACATATTCTAACCATTCGAAAAACATTGTTAGAAAACAATGCAGGATTCAGAACCCAAGCAGGAACAAAATTGGTAAACTCACTTGGGCAATCTGTTTATATACCTCCACAAAGTGCCACCGAAGTTCTCGACTTGATGTCGAACCTCGAAAAATTTATCAATTACAATGATTTTTCTAATCTTGATCCATTGATAAAAATGGCAATCATACATTATCAATTCGAGAGCATACACCCTTTTTATGATGGCAACGGCAGGACTAGTCATTTGGTATTAGAAAATATTCGACTAAAATACAGTGTATCATCAAAGTCGACCAACATATTAATTTGGTTAATTTTTATATCCGAAAAATCGAGTTGGTGACAAGCTTATTGAATTTTATATTATATCTCGTCTTCTACATCAATTTCTGATGATAAAAAAACAACTCCTAATCTACAAACTCAAGCTTGCCATCTCTTAGGGTATAAAAAGCACCAACTATCTTAATGGCACCACTGCTTTCCATATTTCGGAGAATTTCGCTTTTTTCTCGTATTTGATTAATAGTATTTCTGATATTATTTTGCGCCACAAACTTTACAAAGGGCTCATTCTTAGAAGATTTTTCACCTTCAAAATTTTGGCTCATGGCAACTGCTGGTTTAATGTTGGCTAACATGGCAGTAATATTTCCAAGATGCACATCGTCAATTGCTCCCTTGACTGCACCACAATGTTGATGCCCCATAACTACAATAAGTTTTGCACCAGCAACTTTACAGGCAAATTCCATGCTTCCTAAAAGATCCGTATTAACAAAATTTCCTGCAACTCTACCCACAAAAACATCACCTATACCCTGATCAAACACATCTTCGACAGGCACTCGACTGTCTAGGCAACTCAAAACCATTGCTTTTGGGTATTGTCCATCGGTGGCGATTTTTCTAATTTCTTCAGAATGTAAACGTTGTGTTACTGTCCCGTTTTTGAAACGCTCGTTTCCTTCAATGAACTCTTGCAATACTTTTTCTGGAGTTAATACTGCTTGTTCTTCTTTAGTTAAAACATGACTGTGGGTGTGTGCATCAGTTGTAGATTTGGCATAAGTTTTTTTAACTGCTGAACTACATGCTCCAAATAATTGAAGGGAGATTACCACATAAGTTAATTTTAAAAGATTCTTTCTCATTTTTTTTAGTTGTTAAATTAAACAGCACAAAATTGAGTATTATAATCTATAAATTTTTATTTATTGTTTTTATATAATTAATAAAATATATTTATACATCCTGTTTTAGGAATAGAAATCAAAAGTACCTAAGACAAAAAAAATTCCCTTTTTAGAGAAGTTTTGGTTAATTATTGGAATTTGGATTCTACTGATAGCAAACGGGCATTGCGATTCCCTTACTTGAATTTCCTTACAAATAAATATTCTCATCTTGACAACGTTTCAAAATATAGCTTTTTAAGTTTGAAATGGTTTCTTTGTAATTGGGTTCAACATAGTCAAAACGCTCGTGTTCCATTTGTTCTTTCTCGATGGCGTTACAGCCTTTGACAACTTCTTTAAGCATATCGAGCATCGCTAATTCTTTATTGTTGGTTTTCTGAAATTGGAACTCCACGACCTCATCTTGCAATTGCTCACAATAATCCAAAAGTTCGACTACTTCGGGTTTAGACAAAAGGGAAGGGTTGGTTTTGAAGATTTCTCGGATGGATTTCATATACAATAGCAATTTCCATTTCAAAAATCAATTTCAATGGTTGGAATTTGGAATTTCAGTATTGGAATTTTATGTTAAACATCATCGTAATTCACAAAAATTTCAGCGGATGTCGGATAGGCTTGGCAGGTGAGTACTAGACCCTCGGCGATTTCGCTATCGGTCAATATAGAGTTTTTCTTCATTTCTGCACTTCCTGTTGTTACTCGCGCTAAGCAGCTGCTACAAATTCCTCCTTGGCAGGAGTATGGAGCATCAACTCCCTGTTTTAAAGCGGCTTCCAGTACCGTTTGCTTTTGAGACATCTCGAAACTAGTTTCCTCATCGTCGACTAAAATAGTTATTTTAGTGTGTCCTTCGTGAGAACTTGCTTCCTCATTTTCGGCTGATGAACTTGAAAACAATTCAAATTTAATAGCAGAATCGGCAATGTTATGTTCTTTGAGTACTTTTGAAACAGTATTAATCATTTCTTCGGGACCGCATAAATAAAAAGTTTTAAACTCTAAGGCAGCATGTTTAGTATTCAACACAAAATTCACCGTAGATTTTTCAATTCGACCAAATAATTCGCCTTTAGCCTGACTGTAAACATAATGTACAAAAAGGCGTCCTGTATAGTGAGATTGCAAATCATGTAATTCCTGATGAAAGATTGTTTCTTCGGGCGTTTTGTTGCCATAAACTAATACAAAAGTACTATTAGGCTCACTGTTTAACATCGATTTTATAATGGACAGTACGGGTGTTATCCCACTTCCGGCCACAAAGGCAGCATAATTCTTTTGTTGGTGGCTATCGGGCTTAAAAGTGAATTTTCCTTCGGGTTCTCCTACTTCAAGTATATCACCGGCTTTTAGTTTGGTGTTGGCAAATTGTGAAAAAGCACCATTTTTAACCCCTTTTACCGCAATTCTTAATTCCCCACTTTCGGGCGAAGAACATATCGAATACGCACGACGAATTTCTTTTCCGTCTAAGGTCAATTTTATATTTAGATATTGACCTGCAATAAAGGCGTAATTGGGTTTAAATTCCTCAGGGACATTAAATACTATAGAAACAGCAGCTGCCGTTTCGCGTTTTACTTCTTTAATGGTAAGTTTTTTGAATGATGGCATTGGAATGTTTTTTTTGCAAAAGTAGGAAACGAAATAAATCGGACTTATAAAAAAGCAGATATTTTTGATGTAAAGATAACTTTTCTTCCTTTTTAAATTGAACACTAGGTTTCAATAATCAAATCAAACGCATTAAAATTAATATTTTTCTGGGTTTTTAGAAAACAGTTCGCCCCGCTGGAGCTCTAATAAACAATTCGACCAATATCTAAAAACAGCATTGCTCCGCTGGAGCATTTTTTAAGTTCCAGCGGGACTAACTATTTGTAGAAATTTATATATGCAAATTTAATAAGCCTCGTTGGGGCGACCTGTTAGTGAAGTTATAAGCTGTAATCCATAGGCTTTTAATGCCTTTGACCTGTTTCAATAGTAAGATAATTTAAACTCGAGGCGTTTTTTGTTGTTTAAATTTCGATATTTCAAAAAGAAACGTATTTTTACCAGTCTTTATACTAAATGATACTTTTATAAGTTAAATGATAAAATAGTTACCCTTGAAAACAAAAATTACTAAATACACATTTGTACTCGCAACTATACTTTTATTCATAGCCTGCTCTACTAGAAAAGACACTTTTTTGTCCAGAAACTCACATGCGTTAAGCACAAAATACAATATTTTATTTAACGGTCAAATTGGATTAGACAAAGGACTTGTTGCTATTGATGCGGGCAGCAAAGATAATTATTGGGATCAATTACCCATCGAAAGAATGCAAATTATTGATGAGGTAGCCGATGGTGAAAAAGCTAAAAATACAGATTTTGAACTTGCAGAAGCAAAAGCTACCAAAGCGATTCAAAAACACTCCATGAATATTGGTGGAAAAGAAAAAAATTATCAAATCGATGAAGCCTATTTACTATTAGGAAAATCGCGTTACTACGACCAAAGATTTGTTCCTGCCTTAGATGCTTTCAATTATATTTTATACAAATACCCTACCAGCAACACTATTAATCAGGCTAAAATTTGGCGTGAAAAAGCCAATATGCGTTTAGGCAATGATGCTCAAGTAGTAAAAAACATTAGCAAACTTTTGAAAGTTAAAGACCTTAAAAAACAAGTTATTGCCGATGCGAATGCCTTGCTATCACAAGCATTTTTGAATTTAGAACAAAAAGATAGTGCGGTAGCAAAATTAAAAATAGCCGAAAAATTCACCACAGTTAATTCCGAAAAAGCCCGTTACCGATTTGTATTGGGACAATTGTATGAGGAATTAGACCAAAAAGAAAATGCTATTGCTAGCTATCAATCGGTGATTGATATGAAAAGAAAAGCCGCTAAGGAATATACTATTCAAGCTCATGCCAAAAAAGCAAACCTTTTTGATTACCAAAAAGGAGATACTTTAGTTTTTTTAGAAACCTATAATAAGCTTATTAAAGACCGTGAGAATCGTCCATTTCTGGATGTAATTTTTCATCAATTAGGCGTGTATTATGATAAAAAAAACCAACAGAAATCAGCCGAGGAATTTTATAACTTATCACTAAGGAAAACCCCAAAAGACAAATATTTGACCGCTTCAAATTATAGAAACATTGGGAATATACATTTTAAAAATGCTGATTATCAAAGAGCTGCCAAGTATTATGACAGTACATTGGTGAATCTAAATACAAAAACTAGAGAGTTTATTCATATTCAAAAAACAAGAAAAGATTTAGACGAGGTCATTCAATATGAAACCATTGCTAAGAATAATGATAGTATTATTGCTATAGTTTCTCTTTCTGAATCTGAAAAAATTTCTTATTTTGAAAAATACATTGAAGGCTTAAAAAAGAGTGACGCAATCAAAAAAATGGCTTCAGAAAAATTAAAAACAACACAGGGAAATGCGGCTAATAACGCTACTAGTAATTCACAAAATCCCAACGGAAATCTTCAAGATGCTTCAGGAAATCCAATAAAGAAAGTGTCTATGGCTCCACCATCACTCAATACAAATACCCAAACAGCGAGCAACTTTTATTTCTATAATCCAACAATTGTTTCTCTAGGAATATTGGAATTTCAAAAAACATGGGGCAAAAGATCAAAAGAAGGCAATTGGCGATTATCAACTGCAACAGACAAAGTTAAAAAAGACACTTTAGCAGTTGACGAAAACAAAACAATTGCCAAGAAAAAGGCTTCGGAAGAAAAAGTAATCGAAAAATACACTCCCGAATTTTATATCAAACAACTACCTCAAACACAAGTTCAAATAGATAATATAATTAAGGAGCGTAATTTTGCTTATTATCAATTGGGTATTATTTATAAAGAAAAGTTCAAGGTTTATGATTTAGCCACCAACAAGCTAGAAAAATTATTACAGCAAAATCCAGAAGAAAAATTAATTCTTCCGACGATGTATAATTTATATAAGATATACCAAATTACAAATGCAGGCAAATCCGAAGAAATGAAAAGTAAAATTTCTTCTCTCTATCCTAACTCACGTTACGCACAAATCATAAACAACACCAATCAAAGTACCGTGTCTGAAAATGAAAATTCAGCTATAGTATATAATAAAGTATATAAGGACTTTCAAGAAGAACAGTTTACTAGCGTTTTACAACAATTAGAAGAATTGATAACTCAATATTCTGGCAATGAAATTGTGCCTAAATTTGAATTACTCAAAGCCAATACATTAGGGAAATTAAAAGGATTAGAGGTTTACAAAAACGCCTTACAATTTGTTGCTGACAATTATCCAAATAGTGAAGAAGGTAAAAAAGCACAAGATATAGTTACTAACGAAATTCCTTTACTTGAAAGTTTAGAATTTACTGATATTGATACAAAAAAATGGAAAATTATTTATAAATTTTCAACAAATGATTTGAAAAATAAAACGGTCATTGAAGATAAAATAAAAGCCTTCTTAGCTGTTGAAACACCAAAAATTTTATCCTATTCTTTCGATAAGTATACAGAAAACGAAAGTTTTGTTACCATACATAAAATCAATTCGGAACTATATGGTAATGCCATTGTAACTAAATTAAAAGAACAATTTAAATTGAGCGAACTTGGCACAGTAGTTTCGGATGAAAACTATAAGATAATTCAAATCAAAAAAAATCTAGAGCGCTATTTAGCAACCAAAAAGTTGTAGGCTATGTTTGATAAAAAAACAAAATCATATACTGATCTTTTAGGAAAAACAAACCGAATCGTAGAAGGCACTATAATCAAAGGCGATATTATTTCACAAGCTGATTTTCGATTGGATGGTGAATTAACTGGAAATTTTCAATCTAAGGGAAAAATAGTTATAGGTCCTCAAGGAAGTGTTTTTGGCGATATTCTATGTAAAAATGCCGATATAGAAGGAAGGTATAATGGTAAAATTACAGTGATTGAAGTTTTAAACGTCAAGCACAAAGCCAGTATTCACGGAGAAGTTATCTGTGGAAAATTATCTGTAGAGCCAGGAGCCGAGTTTAGCGCATCCTGCACCATGAAATCTCTTTCAAAAAACAACATTGCACATGACGGACAACCAAAACCCGAAGAAGCAAACTAATAATAAGTGGCTCGCGCTTATTAATATTCCTATTCAAATGGGAGCCATTATATTTATATTTTCATATTTTGGAAATTGGTTGGATGAAAAATACCCAAACACCCATAATTTATTTGTCAAAATTTTAACTCTAGTTGGCGTTGCTATTGCCTTCTATAATATTAATAGACAATTGAAAGACATCAATAAATCATCATAAACTACAATGATTTTAAAAAAATACCAACCCATCATTGAAGTTTTAGTGCTTTCAACTTTACTATTTATTGGGCATAAATTATTTTTTCATTTTAATGAAACTAACCCAAAGTATCAAGGTTTTTATTATTCTTTAGAAACCATTTATAGCTTTTTCTCTTTCTGCTCAATAATCATCGTTTTTATCCTAATTCAGATAAGAAATAAGAATATTGACAATGTAGGATTTACGTATTTATGGTTGACCTTTATTAAAATGGGATTGTCGTACATTCTTTTGCACCCTATTCTTCAAAATCAAAACCCAAACATTAGATTAGAAAAACTAAATTTTTTCTTCATTTTCGCTATATTTTTAACAATTGAAACTGTTGTAACTATCAAGATTCTGAACAATAAGCAATAAAAACTCATAAAATTGATAATTATGCTAAAAAAAAATATTTTTGCTTTTGGCATATTAATTTTAAATGTACCTTTGCACCCAATTTCAGAAACTAAAAATTAAGATAATTAACAGTTATGGTGATTTCAAACAAACCACTTCAATTTATAATAGCAATTTTAATAGTCTGCCTTCCACTATTTGGTTTTTCAAATACCCCTTCGGAAAGCACCCCAACACATACTGAAACTACTGCTGTAGCAAACGAAACTGCTCCAGTTACAGAAGAAACTTCACCAATTAAAGAACAAATAAAAGAAGTAATTGCCCATCATGTTTTGGATGGTCACGAATTTTCACTTTTTGAAGACGAAGCAACTGGAGCTCATTACGGATTTCCGTTGCCAATCATTCTTTGGGACAATGGAGTTCACATTTTTTCTTCTGATAAATTCGAACACGGTGAAGCGGTTGCTGAATCTAATGGAAACTACTACAAGCTACACCACGAAAAAATATACAAAACCGATGCTTCAGGAGAATTAGAAGGAGACGAGCATCATCCAACAAACGCAAAACCGATTGACCTTTCTATTACAAAAGGAGTTTTGACGATAATGGTTGTGGCTTTGTTGATGTTTTTATTGTTTACAAGTTTGGCTAAATCATACGCAAAAAATGGAGGAATTTCTTCAGGTTTCGGAAGACTTTTTGAACCAATTGTTTTGTATGTTCGTGACGAGATTGCGATTCCAAACATTGGCGAAAAGCACTATAAAAGATATATGAGTTATTTGTTGACCATCTTTTTCTTTGTATGGTTCTTGAATATCTTTGGTTTGACTCCACTAGGAATCAACGTTACTGGAAATATCGCCATCACTTTTGGTTTAGCGGTAATCACTTTCATCATCACAAACCTTACAGCTAATAAAAATTATTGGGGACACATTTTCTGGATGCCAGGTGTACCAACTCCAATGAAAGTAATTTTGGCGCCTATAGAATTGTTAGGAGTTTTTATCAAGCCATTTGCTTTAATGATACGTTTGTACGCTAACATATTTGCAGGTCACATTGTATTGATGAGTTTGATTGGATTGATATTTATTTTCAAAAGTTGGTTGGGAAGTAGCTTGTCATTTATGTTGTCATTTGCTATTTCAATCATCGAAATATTAGTTGCGTTGTTACAAGCCTATATTTTTACAATGTTATCAGCATTGTATTTTGGATCGGCAGTTGAGGAGCATCATCACGAAGGGGCAGAGCATCATTAAAATATCCAGTGGATATTTTAAGCGATGAGCCAGACGGTGCGCTGGCATAATTAATTTGAATGTTTAATTTTTAATACATATTTTTATGGAAATTCCTAAAATCGTTGGAGCAGGATTAGTAGTTATTGGAGCTGGTATTGGTATTGGTAGAATCGGTGGTTCTGCAATGGACGCCATCGCTCGTCAACCAGAAGCTACTGGAAAAATTCAAACAGCTATGCTTATTGCAGCTGCGCTTATTGAAGGTATTGGATTTGCAGCTTTATTTGCTGTATAATGCTGAAAAACAAAAAGCTGTAACGGTTGGTTGCAGCTTTAGTTTTTAAATTAAATTAAAAGAATACAATTAAAAATATACTATGGAAAAGTTAATAAATGATTTTTCGTTTGGATTATTTATCTGGCAAACAATAATTTTTGTTGGATTGATTTTACTATTGAAAAAATTTGCTTGGAAACCTATTTTGGATGCCGTTAACGAAAGAGAAGAAGGAATCAAAAATGCCTTGCTTTCTGCTGATAACGCTAGAAAAGAAATGCAAAACCTTCAAGCGGACAACCAACGTATTTTGCAAGAAGCAAGAATGGAACGTGATTCATTATTGAAAGATGCACGTGAAATGAAAGACAAAATGGTTGCCGATGCCAAAAATGAAGCTCAGGCTCAAGGTTTGAAAATGATTGAACAAGCAAAAGCTGCCATCGAAAGCGAAAAAAATGCAGCTATGGCCGAATTGAAACTACAGGTTTCGACTTTGTCACTTGAAATTGCAGAGAAATTATTAAAAGACGAATTGTCTAACAAAGCAGCTCAAGTAAAATTGGTTGAAAAAATGTTAGGCGACGCTAAATTAAACTAATATGTCAAATACAAGAGCAGCAATTCGCTATGCAAAAGCCATTTTAGAAATAGCCGACTCGAAAAAAGTCGCTTCTGAAGTCAGTGCTGATATGACATTGATTGCAAAAACAATAACATCGAATTCTGAATTGAGTTCTTTCATCCAAAATCCGCTTATTGTAACGGATACAAAAAAGGATGTTGTTTCTGAAGTTTTTGTTTCTGTTAACGCAGTAACCAAAAGCCTTTTCCAATTGTTGTTGGAAAACAAAAGATTCGAAATCTTGGACGGCATTGCGATAGAATACAACAAATTGTTTGATGTTATGAATGGTGTTGAAGTAGCCAAAGTTACTACAGCAATTCCAATGGATGCAGCATTAGAAGCTAAAGTTTTGGCTAAAATCGCCACCTTTTCTTCAAGCAAAAAAATCACGATTGAAAACACTGTAGATCCATCCATCATTGGAGGATTTATTTTAAGAATAGGCGATAAGCAATACAATGCTTCTATTGCCGACAGATTACAAGTATTAAAAAGAGAATTAAGTAACTAGTTATTGATATATAAT
>JANMZS010000237.1:0-1531 GCA_031383535.1 Flavobacterium sp. | reverse complement strand
TTGTTTGGTACTGTTGCGGGTGGTATAACCTCACAACTACAAGGCGGTAACTTTTGGGAGGGAGCAGCGATGGGGCTTACGGTGTCGTTGTTGAATCATGTGTTTCATCAGATGGATAATGATCGTATGTTTGATGATGATCCAGACCCTAAGAAGAAATCCAAAGCACAAGTTAAAAAAGAAACCGTAAAACCTAGTGCTGCTAAAATTTTTGAGGTAGAAGGAAATACATTAGGAGTTATTGATTTAGCAAGAGATTCCCCAATGGCAAAATTTGTTAGAAATGGTGCTCCAAAATTGAGGTCTGTTTCAAATGTACTCAAGGTTGCAGGGAATACACTTGGTGGTGTCGCTATTGGGATTGAGCTTTCGGAAACTCTCAATGGGAATATGTCATGGACTGAGTTTGGGGTTGATACAGTTATTGGTGGTGCGGTTATTGCTACCTCAATTTTTGCCGCCCCCGTTGTTGCTTCGGGATTTGCAGTTGGAGGTCTTATTTATTTTGGAGGAAAAGCTATCTACGAATATTCATCTGGTAATACATTATTCACTAAACCTAAATAAATAATTATGAGATTCTATTACTATCTTTTGTTTCGTCTTTATAAAACCCTTAGCGATCCTAAAAAGGAAAATGATGAAAAAACTATTATTTATCTAACTACATCAACTAGTATATTCTTAATATATTTTTTTCTTTATACAGCCTTTGCATATGTTGATTTCTATTCTGTAAAGTTTTTAAATAAAATAGTAACAGGAAAGCTTTCGGTTATAATCATAATGGCAATAATTGGTTTTCTAAACTATTGGTTTTTTATAAAGCCTAAAAAGTTTTTAAACTATAATTTTAAGCCAGACAAAAAAGGAGGTTATGCAATTATCGGGTTTATTGTTTTTTTGGCTTTATTATTTATCTTTATAGCCAATAAAAATAGAGAGAAGGTTTTTAAAGAACGAGAAAAAGCAAGAATAGAAAACAAACAATAAAAAAATTATGAAAAAAGCAGTATTTATTTTGATGATAGCATTTTTACTCATTAGTTGTGGTGCAAGTATTAAATCCAGTTTTACAGAACAACTCAAGCCTTTGACAATCGAAAATAAAGTTGCAATTCTTGACATAGAAAATAAAGTTCCAGAAAGTGCAAAAAAAATTGGAAATGCAAAATATGGCGATACTGGTTTTTCTACGGATTGTGGATTTAATACAAATCTAATAAATGCAAGAAAAATTGCCCGAGAAAATGGAGCAAATATTGTGAAAGTAACTGAAAAGAAAGAACCAAGTATTTTTGGTTCGTCTTGCTACAGGATAAAAGTTGACTTCTATTTTTTTGAAGGTGACGTAACTAAATTATCACAATATCAAATACAAATTAATTAATCATGCGAATCAAGGGTTGAAAAACCAACTAAAAAAGAAAGAAATTTCTTCTTTAAAATTAGATTAATAGGCTGAAAATCAGTATATTTATAGTGTATTCAATGCACATATAAAAATATGATTAATCAGCCTAAAGCTCTA
>JANMZS010000202.1:0-3205 GCA_031383535.1 Flavobacterium sp. | reverse complement strand
TCTGATGTCTTAATGTCGATAGATTTAATTAACGAATTTACTATTGGTATTTCAGATTTCAATCTTTATGATAAAGATAGAAAAACCCAAAGTGCTGTTGAAAGACAATTGGTAATTATTGGTGAAGCCCTCAATAAATTAAGACAAACTGAATCCGAAATTGTAATTGAAAATGATAAACAAATTATTGGTTTTCGTAATCGTTTAGTTCATGCTTATGACAGCATTGATAATTCAATAGTTTGGGCTATTATAAATCGTCATTTAGAAAAGTTAAAAATCGAAATTGAAAATTTCCAAAAAGAATAAAAGCACCATCGAATTTAATATTCGTAAAAAAATAAAACCATTAAACTACAACTACTAAAATGAACAAAGTACAAACGTATTCTCTTTTTACTGATTTTGACATTGATTTATTCAAAGCTGGAAAGCATTTCCGATTATATGAAAAACTAGGCGCACATCTTATTGAAGTTAACGGAGTAAAAGGTGTTTATTTTGCCGTTTGGGCACCATCTGCTCGCTCGGTTTCTGTTGTAGGGGATTTTAATTATTGGATTCAAGGGGATCATGAGTTACAGGTTCGTTGGGATTCCTCTGGAATTTGGGAAGGATTTATTCCAGGTTTAGAAAAAGGAACCACTTACAAATATAAAATTCAATCCAATAATAATGGTATTGTTACTGAAAAGGCAGATCCATTTGCTTTATACTGTGAGCATCCGCCTCATACTGCTTCTGTAATTTGGGACTTAGACTATAATTGGAAGGATAAAGAATGGATGAAAATCCGAAAAGAGCATAACGGATTAGATAAACCGTATTCAGTTTACGAAGTGCATTTGGGCTCTTGGAAGCGAAATTCTGAGGGTGATTTTTTAACCTACATAGAATTAGCAGAAGAATTAGTGACTTATATTAAGGAAACTGGCTTTACTCATGTCGAGTTTATGCCAATTATGGAGTATCCGTATGACCCATCTTGGGGATATCAATTAGTGGGTTATTTTGCTCCGACATCTCGTTTTGGAAAACCTCAGGATTTCATGCTATTAGTTGACAAATTGCACCAAGCTGGAATTGGAGTAATTCTGGATTGGGTTCCTTCTCACTTTCCTGATGATGCTCATGGATTAGGATTTTTTGATGGGTCTAATCTTTTTGAACATCCTGATCGTCGAAAAGGGTATCATCCAGATTGGAAAAGTTTAGTTTTTAATTATGGACGAAATGAAGTACGTTCTTTTTTGATAAGTAATGCTATCTTTTGGTTACAACATTATCATGTAGATGGATTGCGAGTTGATGCTGTAGCATCTATGTTGTATTTAGATTATTCTAGAAAAGACGGTGAGTGGGAACCTAATATTTATGGTGGAAGAGAAAATCTAGATACGATAAGTTTCTTGAAAGAATTTAACGAAGCAGTATATTCTAATTTTGAAGGAGTACAAACTATTGCTGAAGAAAGTACCTCTTTCCCAATGGTATCCAGACCAACATTTGCAGGAGGTTTAGGTTTTGGAATGAAATGGATGATGGGATGGATGCATGATACTTTAGAGTATTTTAAGAAAGAAACAGTATATAGAAAGTACCATCAAAACGAATTAACATTTTCGATGACCTATACCTATACCGAAAATTTCATGTTGCCTTTATCTCATGACGAAGTAGTGTATGGAAAGAAATCTATAGCCGGAAGAATGCCTGGTGACGAATGGCAAAAATTCGCTAATTTGCGCTTGCTTTATGGATATATGTTTACGCATCCAGGAACCAAATTGTTGTTTATGGGGAGTGAATTTGGACAAAGTGCCGAATGGAATTTTGAAGGAAGCTTAGATTGGCATTTGCTACAATATGACTATCATGATGGGATAAAGAAAGCAATTACAGATTTAAATAATTTATATAAAACACAACCAGCACTCCATGAAAAGCAATTCTCACCAGAAGGATTTGAATGGATTAATTATTCCGATCATCAAAATGCTGTGATGTCCTATATTAGAAAAGGAAATAAATCCAAAGACGATGTAATTGTAGTTTGTAATTTCACTCAAGTTGTTCGAGAAAATTATCGTATTGGTTTGTCTAGAAAAGGCAAGCTAGTAGAAATTTTTAATAGTGACGCAGCAATTTATGGAGGTAGTGGTATTTTGAATCCAAATAAATTATCAATAGAATCCTCTCCTTATGACGGTAGGGATTACTCGATTGAGTTGCTTTTGCCTCCATTAAGTGTGATTGTTTTCAGATATAGTTAAATCATAATTTTTATTTATTGTAACCCAACATTTTTTTTGCTTCATTTTTAAGAAATAAGTAAAAAAATGTTGGGTTTATTTATGATATGATTTTTAAATATTTATTACAACGTTTTCGTGAATATATTAAAGGTTTTAATAGGCAAAAAATAGTAATTTTTATATTTTTACAAAAAAGCAGAAACAGTTTATAATAGACCGAAATTATGATTACAAATACAGAATTAGAATTTAAAGGAGATTTATATCCAACCGCAATAGTATCATTTGAGAAAGAAGTAGATTCGGTATATTTTCATACAAACAATAGCGTTATTTTAAAGCTAACCGTTCTTAGAGACAGTATGATTCGTTTTAGATATACTACAAAAGGATATTTTAGCAACGATTTTTCTTACGCCATTGATAAAAGCCATTCTCATGGCTATAATTTTCTTGAAATTACAGAAGAAAAAGAGTATTTTCAAGTAAAAACAAGCAAAATAATATGTAAAATTCAAAAAATAGATATGAGAGTTTCTATTTATGATTTGAATAGTAATGTGTTATTAGAAGATGAGTTAGGTTTTCATTGGGAAGAAAGTTTTGAGTTTGGTGGTAATATTGTCAAAATGAGTAAAGCCTCCAAAGATGGAGAATGTTTTTATGGACTTGGGGACAAGGCAACTCAATTGAATTTGAAAGGCAAAAGATTAGAAAATTTTGCTACAGACCAATACGCTTTTCAAAAAGACCAAGAGCCTTTATACAAAGTAGTCCCTTTTTATATTGGACTTCAAAAAAAACAGTCTTACGGGATTTTCTTTGACAATACTTTTAGAACCTATTTTGATTTTTGTCATGAAAGAAGAAATGTAACCAGTTTTTGGGCAGAAGGTGGAGAAATGAATTATTATTTCATTTATGGACCACAAATGCAAGATGTCGTTACA
>JANMZS010000164.1:0-2760 GCA_031383535.1 Flavobacterium sp. | reverse complement strand
AAATCCTGATTTAAAAGGGAATATTAGAGATTATGCTTCAATAAATGAACTAATTTGTTTATCTAATCTTGAAAATTTAAATGCCCTTTTTATTAACGAAAATTTACCACAAAAAGAGCGATTAGTAAAACTCAATGAAATAGCTATACAACAAATGAGTATTTTAAAAGAAGTAGAAAACAAAAAATTAAAATAAAAACTTTGCGTCTTAGCGCCTTCGCAGCAAAAAATAAATATAAAATGAAAATAATAGCAGTCATTCCCGCACGTTACGCTTCCACACGATTTCCTGCCAAACTGATGCAGGATTTGGGAGGTAAAACCGTGATTTTACGAACTTATGAAGCAGCACAACAATCCAATCTTTTTGACGATGTTTTTGTGGTTACCGATTCGGATTTAATCTATGATGAAATAGTTTCCAATGGGGGCAAAGCCATAATGAGCATCAAGGAACACGAATCAGGAAGCGATAGAATTGCCGAAGCTGTCGAAAATATGGAGGTAGATATTGTAGTGAATGTGCAAGGAGACGAACCTTTTATCAACACTCTGGCTTTGGAAAAACTCATTGAAATATATAAAAACGATACTGAAAAGAAAGTAGACTTGACTTCCTTAATGTTCGAAATCACCGATGAAGACGAAATCAACAATCCCAATAATGTGAAAGTAGTGACCGACCAAAACAGTTTTGCGTTGTACTTTTCGCGCTCGGTAATTCCGTATCCAAGAGAGAAAAACGTGGGCGTTCGCTATAAGCAACACATCGGGATTTATGCTTTTAGAAAACAAGCCCTTTTGGATTTTTACAATTTACCAATGAAATCTCTGGAAGCTTCTGAAAAACTGGAACAATTGCGCTATCTTGAATTTGGAAAGCGTATCAAAATGGTTGAAGTTGCAGACAGAAGTATTGGTATTGATACACCCGAAGATCTTGAAAAAGCTAGAAAATTGATTCAATAAAGAATGAAAAAAAAGCTATACCAGTTTATTTTCTTTCGACTAATGGGTTGGAAAATTGAAGGAGATATTGATAGTAACATCAAAAAATGTATCTTGATGGTAATACCTCACACGAGTTGGCATGATTTCTATTTAGGAATTTTTACACGAGGAATTATTGGATTAGAAATGAATTTTATAGGTAAAAAAGAGTTGTTTAGTTTTCCATTAAACACTTATTTTCGTTGGATGGGAGGAGAGCCATTAGACCGAACAGGAAACTTAAATAAGGTAGATGCTATTGCAAAAATTTTTACTAAAAAAGAGGAATTTAGATTAGCCATTGCACCCGAGGGCACCCGAAAAAAAGTTACGGAATTAAAATCAGGATTTTATTATATCGCTTTGAAAGCGGGTGTTCCTATCATTCCAGTAGCTTTTAATTTTGAAAAAAAAGCAGTTCAATTGGGTAAACCCGTATTTCCATCTGGCGATTATGAAAAAGATTTGCCTATTTTGTTGGAACATTTTAAAGGCGTTTACGGAAAAATACCAAACTACAGTTTCAATCCTGAAAAATAACACACAATTGAATTTATGTAAAGATGTTTACATTTGCAAAATAAAAGACTATTCATGATGAATTTAGAACAATTGTTCAATCAATATAAAGAACAAACTTTAAAGGGGCGTTACATCACTTTAGATTCAATAGAACCTTTATTGAATAAAATAAACACCCAAAATCAAATTGAAATTATCGGAAAGTCGGTACTTGACAAACCGATTTATAAGTATCAAATTGGCGAAGGAAAAATTAGAATTCTTCTTTGGTCTCAAATGCACGGAAACGAAAGTACCACTACCAAAGCACTTTTTGATTTTTTTAATCTTATCAACAGTGATTCTGAGTTTGCACGAAAATTGTTGGGCAATTTTACTTTTTGTATTCTTCCGATGCTAAATCCAGATGGAGCAAAATTGTACACTAGAGAAAATGCCAATAAAGTAGACTTAAATAGAGACTCACAAGATTTATCTCAACCTGAAAGTATTATTTTGCGTAAAACATTCGAAGAGTTTAAACCTAATTTTTGTTATAATCTTCACGATCAACGCACTATTTTTGGAGTAGGGGATTCTGGCAAGCCTGCGACTCTATCTTTTTTGGCTCCAGCCTATAACGAGGGACGCGAAATGAATGCGTCTCGACTGAAGGCAGTTAATCTTATTGCGGGAATGAATGCAGTTTTACAGCAGTATATACCTGGTCAAATAGGACGATTTGACGATTCATTTAATATTAATTGCATAGGCGACACTTTTCAATATCTTGGAGTGCCAACCGTTTTATTCGAGGCAGGTCATTTTTCAAATGATTATGAAAGAGACGAAACTAGGAAATTTGTATTTTTTGCAATAATTTCAAGTTTTATTATTTTAATCGAAAACGATATAGTAATTAGTAAAATGGAAGATTATTTGATTATTCCTCAAAATAAAGTAGTTTTTTATGACTTTATATATAAAAATATCAAAATTTATTATGATGGTATTGAAATAATCACGAGTTTTGCAGCTCAGTATAAAGAAGAATTAATTGAGAATAATTTATTTTTTAACGCATATATCGTTAAAATAGATAATTTGGAAAATTGTTTTGGACATATTGAGTATGATGGAATGGGAGGTTTGTTTATAGATCAAAATGGTAATTCTCCTGAGTTGAATAGTAAAGCTAATTTTAATTTAAGTACTAAATTAAAATTCGAAAATGGATTAAAAATGTAAAGGTGTTAATTTTTTTTATTT
>JANMZS010000149.1:0-5209 GCA_031383535.1 Flavobacterium sp. | reverse complement strand
AGAGTTTGGTTCAACAAACCTTATGATGCGCACAGAGATTGTCCAACTTGTTCCGGAAAAACAACTGTTTGGATGTTTGGAAACGAGATTCAGCGTGTTACAGGCAGAAAAGATGAATATCATGAAGTAGAAGAATTTATTTGTAACGGATGCCGTTTTGACCATAAAGATGTAAATGACTGGGTTATTGAAGGACCTAGAGAATTTGAAAAAGACTCCGTAATTAATCAAAATAATTATACTCAAAAACTAGAAAAAGTGGTTATCAATACCGAAGAAACTATTCTTTTAGGAAGAGAAGAAGACCGAAAAAAAATAAGTATGGCTGAAATTCCATTGGATACTAATACCCAAAATCTTAAAAATGGATAGTACATTTATTATAGAAAAAAGTGTTGTCATTTTGGTTGTATTTGCTTTTACGATGTTGATGGCGATGTATTCTACTTATGCAGAGCGAAAAGTTGCGGCATTTCTTCAAGATAGAATTGGCCCTAACAGAGCTGGTCCATTTGGACTGTTTCAACCCTTGGCAGATGGTTTAAAATTGTTTGCGAAAGAGGAGTTTATACCAAATACTCCCAACAAATTTTTATTCATGGTAGGGCCTGGAATTGCTATGGCAACCGCTTTGATGACTAGTGCAGTAATTCCTTGGGGAGATCGGTTTCATCTTTTCGGAAGAGACATTTTGCTACAAGCAACCGATATTAATATTGGGATTTTGTATGTTTTTGCTGTGGTTTCGATTGGTGTTTACGGGATTATGATAGGCGGCTGGGCATCAGATAATAAATTCTCATTAATGGGAGCTATTAGAGCAGCCTCTCAAATGGTTTCGTATGAAGTTGCTATGGGATTATCGATTATTGCTTTGTTGATGATGACAGGTACTTTGAGTTTGAGAGAAATATCAGCCCAACAATCAGGAATGAATTGGAATGTTTTTTACCAACCGGTATCCTTTATTATATTTTTGATCTGTGCTTTTGCAGAAACTAATAGAACTCCTTTTGATTTGGCCGAATGTGAAACAGAATTAATTGGGGGTTATCATACTGAATATTCTTCCATGAAAATGGGTTTTTATCTCTTTGCAGAATATGCCAATATGTTTGTTTCTTCAACCATCCTTGCTGTTTTATTCTTTGGAGGCTATAATTATCCTGGTATGAGTTGGGTAGTAGAAAATTGGGGAGTAAACATTGCCAATGTCTTTGGAATTGCAGCCTTATTCATAAAATTATGTGGGTTCATCTTCTTTTATATGTGGGTTCGATGGACAATACCAAGATTTAGATACGATCAATTGATGCATTTAGGATGGAGAATTTTAATTCCGCTTTCTATTGTGAATATCATTATTACAGGAATTGCGCTTTTAAGAGTAGAAATAGCAACTTATTTAGGGTTTTAGGTTGTGATTTTAATAGTTTCATTAAATTTAAAAAATCGTAAACAACTATAAACAACTGTAAATCATTATTTTGAATTACATTATGCAAATAAACACTAAAGGTATCGCATTTTGCGATACCTTGTAAATAAAATTTTATATGAACGATATTATTCCAAATGAAATAATTGAAAATAAAATATATTTGATAAGGAATATTAAAGTAATGTTGGATAGAGATTTAGCAATGCTTTTTGATGTAAAACCATATAGATTAAGAGAACAAATAGCAAGAAATCCTGATAAATTTCCTGAGCATTTTATGTTTAGATTGAATGAGGTAGAAACAGAAATTATGGTATCGCAAAATGCGATACCTTCTAAACAAGCATTAGGAGGATCATTACCTTATGTGTTTACAGAACACGGAATATTACAATTGTCAAATGTTGTAAAAAGTGAGAAAGCAACTCAAATGAGTATAAAAATTATTGAGATTTTTGTGAATATGAGAGAATTTCTCTCTAGCAATTTGAATTCGAAGATTGACATCGAAGAAATTAAAAAAAGGCTAGACAACAGTGATAAAAATATAGAATTACTCTTTAGCTATCTGGATGAAATGATGGAAAAACAAGACAATAAAGTAGAACGAAATAAAATAAGTTATAAAAATTAAGAAAATCAGGTTTTCTATTTAGGAATTTCTAAATCTAAAAATCTAAAATCTAAAATTAAATGTCAATACAAGAAATATCCTTATCGGGAAGAAAAAAAGTAGTCTCTAAGAAAGAGATGACTTTTCTTGAAAGAATGTATCTTATTGCGATTGTCAAAGGTTTGATTATTACAATAAAACATTTATTCAGAAAAAAAGCAACCATACAATATCCTGATCAAGTACGGGAAATGAGTCCTGTGTATCGCGGTCAACACATGTTGAAACGAGATGAACTAGGTCGAGAAAACTGTACCGCCTGTGGTTTGTGTGCCTTATCCTGTCCCGCAGAAGCCATCACAATGAAGGCTGAAGAACGTAAACCAGACGAGAAACATTTGTACCGAGAAGAAAAGTATGCTTCGATATATGAAATTAATATGTTGCGGTGTATCTTTTGTGGATTGTGTGAAGAAGCCTGTCCGAAAGACGCTGTTTATTTAACCATTTCTAAAGAATTGGTGCCAGCAAGTTACGAAAGAGAAGATTTTATTTTCGGTAAAGACCGATTGGTAATGCCTTTGGATGTCGCTATGAAAAATGCTCAACTTAAAAACGCTAACTAATGTCTACTATACTACTTTTATTCTGCATTTTGTCAGTGGTAACCATAGCCACAGCTTTCTTGACAATTTATAGCCGAAATCCGATACACAGTGCTATCTATTTAGTGATATGCTTTTTCTCGATTGCAGGTCATTATTTATTGTTGAATTCTCAATTTTTAGCCATTGTTCACGTAATTGTCTATTCAGGAGCGATTATGATTCTGTTTCTATTCACCATCATGTTGATGAATCTAAACAAAGAAAACGAAGTCTATAAACCTAGATTTACACGCTTAGGTGCTATTGTCATTTTTTGTTTGATGTGTTTAATTTTAATTGCCATATTAATTAATTCAAAACCAATAGTTGGTGAATATGTTACTACTGGCGAGGATTACCAATCTATAAAAGTTTTGGGTAAAGTATTATTGAATGAATATATGGTGCCTTTTGAATTTGCCTCCGTTTTGCTATTGACTGCCATGATTGGTGCAGTTTTATTGTCTAAAAAAGAAAAATTAGAGAAATAATATGAATAATATTTTGAATCAAATAGGTATCGAAAATTATATATTCCTTAGTGTTATACTATTTTGTATTGGCATTTTTGGGGTGTTGTATAGACGAAATGCCATTATCGTATTTATGTCAATCGAAATTATGTTAAATGCTGTCAATCTTTTGTTTGTAGCATTTTCAACATACCATCAAGACGCACAAGGACAAGTTTTTGTGTTTTTTTCTATGGCTGTCGCAGCAGCAGAAGTAGCTGTAGGATTAGCTATTTTGGTGTCAGTTTTCCGAAATATGGGATCTATTGATGTTGGAAATTTAAAAAATTTAAAAGGATAATAATCAATGGATACACGTTTAGTTTTAGTCTTACTATTAGCTCCTTTTTTAGGGTTTTTATTTAATGTTTTTTTAGGCAAAAAAGCTGGGAAGAATATTGTTGGAATTGTGGGAACACTTTCAGTTGCAGTTTCTTTTGCCGTTACACTTTATTTTTTCTTGCAAATTAATCAATCCAAACAGGCGATTCAAATCCATTTGTTTGATTGGATTGCAATTGAAAAATTCAATGTGAGTTTTGGATTTCTTTTAGACCAATTATCGCTGTTGTGGTTGTTATTTGTTACTGGAATTGGATCTCTAATTCATCTCTATTCCATCAGTTATATGCATGATGATGAGAAAATGCATTCGTTCTTTGCCTATCTAAATTTATTCATATTCTTCATGATTACTTTAGTCATTGGAAGCAATTTGCTGGTGATGTTCATTGGTTGGGAAGGTGTAGGACTTTGCTCCTATTTATTGATTGGCTTTTGGTATAAAAATCAAGATTTCAATGATGCTGCTAAAAAGGCTTTTATCATGAATAGAATTGGGGATTTAGGCTTTTTAATTGGAATTTTTATTTTATTATCTTTTTGTGGATCTCTTGAATACGGACAAATGAATGCAATGTTACAATTTGGCTCAGCAGTTAGGACTCCAATAATAGTTCCTATTGCTGCGTTTTGTCTTTTCATTGGTGCATGTGGAAAATCAGCACAAATTCCGTTATATACTTGGCTACCTGATGCGATGGCTGGACCAACTCCTGTTTCGGCATTGATTCATGCTGCTACAATGGTAACAGCAGGGATTTTTATGATAACTCGATTGAACTTTTTATTTGATTTAGCACCTAGCATACAAGAAATTATAGCTGTTGTTGGAACTGCAACCGCTTTGGTTGCTGCAACAATTGCCCTAGTACAAAATGATATTAAAAAAGTATTGGCGTATTCGACCGTTTCACAATTAGGTTTGATGTTCTTAGCTTTAGGGTTAGGGGCTTATGAAATAGCTGTTTTCCACGTAATCACACATGCTTTTTTCAAAGCTTGTTTGTTCTTAGGCTCCGGATCGGTAATTCACGGATTACACGGCGAGCAAGATATGCGTAAAATGGGTGGATTGAAAAAAGCAATGCCCATTACATTTATAACCATGTTAATTGCATCATTAGCCATTTCTGGAATTTTTCCTTTAGCTGGATTTTGGTCAAAAGACGAAATATTAATGACCGCTTTTCATCATAATATAGCACTTTGGGTAATTGGTTCGATTGCTTCAATAATGACCGCTTTTTATATGTTTAGATTGATTTATCTTACCTTCTTTAACTCTTTTAGAGGGACCGAAGAACAAAAACACCATTTACATGAAAGTCCAAGTTTGATTACTGTACCGCTAATAATTTTAGCCATTTTATCTTTCTTTGGCGGAATTATAAGCTTGCCGGGACACAGTTGGTTGAATGAATATTTAGCACCACTATTTTCAGAAGTCAGTCATGAAGAACACAGTTTAGGATCTACAGAATATATGTTGATGGCAATAGCTACAATTGGAGCCATTATTGGAATTGCAATAGCTTACAAAAAATACTTGAAAGACAATTCAATCCCTAGTGAAGATGCTGCCATTTCAGGTTTAGCCAAAGTTTTATACAACAAATACTATGTTGACGAAGTTTACGAAGCTGTTTTCGTAAAA
>JANMZS010000118.1:0-8494 GCA_031383535.1 Flavobacterium sp. | reverse complement strand
GGTAATAACCAAGATAAGACTGTGCATTTGCCGAAATAAAACTTGTAAATACAAGAATTGCTAGTAATGTTTTTTTCATAAATAGTGAATTTAAATTAATGATTTTAATTTTCTACCGAAATGGTACAAATAACTTTTTTCAAAAGTACTACAAAATAAAACAAAAAAAATCCCTATTTCTAGGGATTTAATTAAATAAAATTTTTGAAAATATAAATGAAGTTAAAAAACCTCACTAGCTTCTTTTAATTTTTCCATATTATTCACCAATTGTAATTCGTCAACAATTTTCTGAATATCGCCATTCATAATATTTCCTAAATCATACAAAGTCAGTCCCACTCGGTGATCGGTTACACGACCTTGAGCGTAATTATAAGTTCTGATTTTGGCTGAACGGTCACCAGAACTCACTTGTGATGTCCGTTTTGTGGCATCTTCGGCATCTTTCTTAGCTAATTCTTGTTCGTATAAACGGGAACGTAAAACAGTTAAGGCCTTGTCTTTATTTTTATGTTGCGATTTTTGATCTTGACATTGCGCTACCAAACCTGTTGGAATATGCGTTAAACGCACTGCTGATTTTGTGGTATTTACCGATTGCCCACCTGGTCCTGAAGAACAGAAAAAATCGACACGCACATCGTTCATGTCAATTTGAACATCAAATTCTTCGGCTTCTGGAAGTACCATTACGGTAGCTGCCGAGGTATGCACACGACCTTGGGTTTCGGTTTGTGGCACTCGTTGCACCCGATGCACACCCGCTTCAAATTTTAAAGTTCCATACACATCTTCGCCAGTCACTTCAAAAATTACCTCTTTGAATCCGCCTGATGTACCTTCGTTCATATCGACAACCGAAGTTCTCCAACCCATTGCTTCGCAATATTTGGTGTACATACGGAACAAATCTCCTGCAAAAATACTCGCTTCATCACCACCCGTTCCAGCACGAACCTCCACCATAACGTTTTTGGCATCTTCTGGGTCTTTTGGAATGAGCATAAACTTGATTTCCTCTTCTAGTTCAGGTAATCTTTCTTTGGCTTCATCGAGTTGCATCTTTGCCATTTCGGTCATGTCGGCATCGCTTCCATCAGCAATTATCTCGTTAGCTTCATCAATATTGGCCATCAAAATAACATATTCATCTCTCTTTTCAGACAAAGCTTTTAAGCCTTTATATTCTTGATTCAACTGAACATATCGCTTCTGATCTGAAATTACATCAGGCTGAATGATTAAATCCGAAATTTCGTCGAACCGTTGTTTTACTATTTGAAGTCTGTCTAACATAGTCTTATTCCTTATATTGGAGTACAAAAATACAAAAAAGTATTCAGTTTGCAAGGGGCTTTTTATCAGGATTGTCATTGCGAACCACGAGGAACGAGTGGTGTGGCAATCTGGAGCTATTTCCTGCTGTCCGCTGTATCTTTTTCTGGTCTCGTTAAAAAAAAACGAGACCAGAAAAAGGATGCCGCTTCCATCAGGGCTAGTTGCACTCGTTGAGCTAATGGCAAATCATTTCATCCGAAAAAAAGTCTGGACTGAAAATAATTTTAAAAAAAACACCCTTTTACGGTTTCCCGTAAAATCCTTAAAAATAAAGCAGTTACTTTTGAAAAAGATATAAAAGGCATTACGTTTTTAATTGTATTTTCGGTATTAAGGATATGTGTTTGAAAATAAATAAAAACTAATTTTTAACCGAAAAACGGACTGATTTAAGGTTGATAAGTCGAATATTGCCAAACTAATATGTAAGTTAACTGTGATTTTATGACACCAGAAACGATAATGAAACTAAAAATATTTATTGGAACTTTACCTGTCTTTTTAGGCGCACTAATTTACTTGACTTATCGAGCTGACACTTTATTGATGTTTAATTGGTTTAAATTAATTGGGTTTACTGACTTAGTAAATTTTTTACGAACCAACAATCAACTTCAAAATCTGATAATTCCAAATTGGGTAAAATTTAGTTTGCCTGATGCTTTATGGATGTTCTCATTTACATATATAATCCTATTAATCTGGGACTTTAAGATAACTAGACAATCCGTATTATGGATTTTTCTTGCTCCAACAGTTGGACTTTTTTCAGAGATTGGACAGTTAATTGGAATTATTCCAGGAACATTTGATAAAGTAGATCTACTTCTTTTATTATTATCAACTGCTTTACCTTTTTACTTCGTTTCAAATTTAAAATCAATAAAAATCAAAATCTTATGAAAACAAAAAAAATGACGTTACACCTCTTTTCGGCTTTAGCTGTATGTTTCTTTATCCTCATTGCTTTAGGTAGTGGCGACGAAGACAATACAAAAAATGCTGATGGAACGCCCAAAACTGAAAGACAAATTCAATTAGATAAGCAGTTTAGTGCTTGGGATGGCTCCCACAATACCTTGACAGAACTTATAAAAAAGTCAATGAACGACCCTGACAGTTATGAACACGTTGAAACTAATTATTGGGATATGACAGATTATATTGTTGTGAGGACAGTTTATAGTGGCAACAATGCTTTTGGTGGTAGAGTTAAGAATTTCGTAAAAGCAAAGTTTGATAACGATGGTAATTTGTTAGAAATAATTGAAGAAGGTGCTGGAAACTAATAAAAACCACAGCTAGTCGCTGTTTTGCAGAAATTTTACCAAAAAGAATAACTAAAAATCAATATTTATAAAATGAAAAAAATAATTTTAAGTTTCACGATTTTATTTTTATTTGCTTGTAGCAGAAACGAAAAAAATGAAAAAGTGACAGAAATATTAAAAAATGAAATCGGTCAAGGCTTACCTTTTGATGATGTTAAAATAGCAGAAGTCGAAAATGGAACTGGGGTAATTGTTGACGGAATATGGTGTTACTGGATCAGTTCTGATAATAAAGTTTATTGTGTAAATGGTTCGTCAAAATCAATTTATAATTCTGTAAATGAAATTGATTGTGAAGATGCTCCAATTAATTCAGGTTATTTGGATATTATAAAAATAGCTAAATAAAAATCATAATCTTTAAGTCAAAAACAATGAAAAACAAATTAATATTATTTTTGTGTACAGTTTTAATAATTTCCTGCAATAAAAAAATCAAAAAAACTGAAAACATTAAAAAAACTGAAAACATTGAAAATATAAAAATTCCAGAATTTAAAGTTGATGTAAAAACAGAAAAAAAATCAAAAAATGAATTTCAATCTACAATAACAACAAATTTCCCAGAGAACACACCATTTACAATTACTGTTTCTAGAGATTATCGTAGAAAAAACAATGATGAACAATACGCTGGTCAATTTTATTATTCATACCGTTCACTTGTAAAAAACAATCAAATAAAATTCACTTTTAAAATTGATGATAAAAAATGGATAAAAGAATATGAAGATACAGTAAAAGAATATGAAGATATGGCAAAAGAATATAAGGAAACCTACGAATCATTGACTGAAATTGATAGGAAAACAATAAAAGATACTATTGAAATATCAATCATTTACACTCCATTAAACGAACAATCAGAGGAAATTAAAGGTTTAATTGGTGCTAAAGGCGAAAATCTTACTGGAAAAGATGTTGAAGTTTTTTCAGAGTATAAAATTTACAATAAAATAATTAAAATTTATAATGAATTCAAGCAATAGTTGGGGATTTGGCTTATTTTAAAGATGGTTTTGTACTTGTAAAATTAGTCATTAACCGAAAGTTTAGGCTTTGTATCGTTCTAAAATAGGTTGGCTAAAAATTAAACATTTTTAGATTGTATAATTTTTTCTTTACATTTATCTAAACAATTATAATTCAATATATTAATTAGTTTAAAATCCAATGGAAAAAATCAGAATTAAAGAATTGGTTGAGTTTAGACGTAAGCCTGATACTCGAAAGAAAAACTTCGCTTTCAAACTAAAAACAAGACAACCAAAAGAAGCAGTAAAAGAAGACGATAAAGGTAGTAGTGGTGATTATTGGTCAATAAGCACTTATTGCATTTATAATGTTTTCAAGGATGGAAACCATGATTTATATGATTCTAAAATAGAGGAATTCCAAACTAAGCTCAAAAATACTGAACTTGCAACAAATACTCAAGGAATGTATAAGCAGAACATTGATATAATGACAAATTTTAAAGATTTCGATTTTAGTGATATTAGACCATCAAAGATTACGAAATTTGAAACTGTTAATAAAGCTAATAAAATATTTACCGTAGATAATCTTCCTTTATTTATAAATCCTAGCTTAGTCTTCAGCCATGAAAGAAATTGTAAAAATGAAATAGGCGCATTATGGTTGGTTCCACTAATTAAAGGATTTTCTAAACCAGAATTAGGTATATTCTGCGAAATTTTATACAGATTTATGATTAAAAATTATTCGGATAAACATCAAATTTCACCCGATTACTGCATAACTATTGACACCTTTCTTGCTCAAAAAGTAGTTTATACAGATTTATTAAATAATGAAATTCCTTTTTTAGTAGATAAAACTATAAAAGAAATTAAAGAGCTTTAAAAACTACCGCTTCATTTACAATATTACCAGAAATTTTAGATTGTAAAGAGTTTGTAAACGTAGATAAAATCGCTAAAGTTTCACAAGCTACCGCACGAATCCTTTCGTGTGGTATTTCAAGACTAATACATAAACCCAAACAACCAAACTGGAATTATAGTCCCATACCCTATTTCTATCGTATCTTTGGCAATGTATGAATCTGGAATATCCACAATTTGTTTTCTGGTTTTGTTTTTGCCTCCTATTTCAAAGGTGTACTTTTTATTGACCAGAAAATCGGCTTGATCAGACAAATTAATTTCGTGCAAATCTTTGAATTGATTCAGGAAAAACGTTTCTCTAATAGTGCCAATATTGATATTCTCTTTTGCCAACGCATACATCAAATTGGTATTGTTCAAAAACAATTTTTCGGGTTTTGTCAAAACGCCAATTCCTGAGGTGTCTTTGTATAATTCGTTTACTAATCCTGCACGGTCTAGAATTTTTATCGCCTGAATTAAGGTGTTTCTAGAAACGCCCACTTTTTCGCTCAACTTTGTAATATTGGGCGTAAATGGCGCACTCGTCGCCACAGTTATCAATAATTTTTTCAATTTGACCAAGGTTTCATAATTCAAATCTTCGACCGCATTAATATCTATTTCGATGATTAAATTTATAGTGTTGCGCAATTTTTGAGGGTAATCAGGCTCACTTTCTTTGAAATACGGGTACGCTCCCATTTGCAAATATTTTACAAAAAGAGGCAAGGGCTTCATCTCTTCCAGAATTTTTGAAGCTATTTCGTTGTGGTTACCCAGAATTTCTTCTAAAGAAAAAACAGGGAATTTTTTATTGGTATCCAGCTCAATAAATTCCCTAAAAGACAACTCTTTTAGGGTATAAGAAACCACTCTTCGGCTCAAATCCGATTCGGCTTTGTAAATTTCGAGCATTGAAGAAGAAGTAAAAACAATGCTTAAAGCAGGGAAATTATCATAAATTAGTTTGATCTCTCTAGACCAATTGGGATATTTATGAACTTCGTCCAATAATAAATGAGTGCCGCCAAATTTCACAAACAGCTTTGCCAAATCATATAATTTATTTTCAAAAAAATAAATATGATCCAAACTTACATAGAGCGTACTTTTGAGCGGTAATTTTCTTTTTGCAATTTGCAACAACAAAGTCGTTTTTCCCGAACCTCTAGCTCCTTTTACGGAAATTAATCGATTATTCAAGTCCATTTTATCAATCAAATACCGTTGGAATTTAAAGGATACTGTAGTGATTTTTTCTTGAAATTCTAAAATAAGATCTTCCATAATGTTGTTTTTAAACAGCAAATATAATTAAAATTGTTAAATATAAACAACGATTTAATGTATTTTTTGTTTCACAAAAACAACATTTTTTTAATTATCTAAAAAAATTTTATAGGTTCAAATTTTGTCAGATACAGGAGTAAATTGGAATGGGTACAGAATGTAATTCACTATCAATAATATTGATCAATCCCAGCTCTCGAAGTCCCGACTTCGTACCCACTCCTATAATCAACAAACACAGGGAAATAAAGGTTGCTAAATTTGCAACTACCCATATAATTATCTTGACAGCTATACTATTTTGACTACACTGACCAAAATACTGATTGATTTTATTTATATTTGTGACTATGGAGGAATAAAACTTATACCTAATCGCAGAATGCAACGCAGCTGGTTTTGTTTTCCATCTTTAAAAGACTTTAAAAATTTCTACTGTTGTAAATCTATAAGTTCAGCGTAACATAGTCTTATTTCCTTATATTTTGGAGTGCAAATTTACAAAAAACAATTCATTTTCCATTTTCTTTTTGTTCCATGTTCTTTATTTATTTTAAAATTTTATATTTGGATATAATTTAAAAAAGAGGAAGTCGTGTTTTGGTATCATCAAGATTTAGAGCGGTTAGAAAAAAAAATAACGGAATTAGAATACAATCCAAAATTAATTTTTTATGGCAGTTCCACATTTACGTTATGGAGTGAATTGGCAAACCATTTCAAAGAGTACCATCCTATTAATTTAGGATTTGGAGGCTCTACTCTTGCGGCTTGTACTTGGTTTTTTGATCGTGTATTTAAAAAAATAAAAACCACAGAAGCTATTGTGATTTATGCAGGAGATAATGACTTAGGAGAAGGAAGGCATCCCGAAGAAGTGGTCATGTATTTAGAAAATTTATTGGCTAAAATTAGAGGTAAATATGGCAATATACCCTGTACTTATATTTCGATAAAACCAAGTGTTAGTCGTTGGCATTTGGCTGGGAGTATTCGTTTTACAAATAGCTCTATTGAGAAATTAATGTCAAAAGACAGGAATTTTCATTATGTCAATATTTATGATTTCATGTTGGATAAAAAAGGAGATCCAAAGGCAGACTATTTTACCGAAGATGGGCTACATTTGACTAAGGCTGGTTACAAATTATGGCTAGAAATCTTAAAAAAACGTCCAGAGATTTTCCCCCAAAAAGAACTTCAAAAAAGTTAAATAACGGCTATTTATTCACCTTGAAAAATCATTTTCATGAAAAGAGAATATCACAAATGGTATAGTCCAAATCTTGAAAAAGATATGGAAATCCTCGTATTTGGTCATGCAGGTGCAAAAGTCTTGTTTTTTCCTCCACGAATGGGACGTTTTTTTGATTACGAAGATTGGAAAATTGTTGCCGCTTTAGAGCATAAAATTACAAATGGTGAATTACAGTTGTTTTGTGTTGATAGTGTTGATTTAGAGTCGTTTTACAACAGTTTTAGTCACCCAGGATATCGAATTTATAGACACATTCAATACGAAAAATATGTGCTTCGAGAAGTACTTCCATTGGCTAATTTAATTAACGAAAACCCCAATATTATTTCTGCTGGTTGTAGCTTAGGTGCTTATCATGCCGTAAATGTTGCTATGCGACATCCTCATTTATTTTGTAAAGTAGTGGGTATGAGTGGTCGTTATGATTTGACGCAGTCTAACGGGTACTTTCCGGATTTGTTGAGCGGGTATCATAATGATTTTGTGTATTTTAATATGCCGAATCAATTTTTAAAAAACATAGAAGATCCTGAATTAATTCATCAATTAAATAAAATGGATATTATATTGGCCATCGGAAATGATGATCCTTTTTTGGATAGTAATTTTCAACTAGGTGCTATTTTAAATGAAAAAGGAATTTCACATAAATTACATCAATGGGATGAAGAGGCACATAAAGCGAGGTATTGGCGAAAAATGGTAGCACTTTATTTATAATTAAACAATCGAGTACCCCAAAAACAACCTCTAAATTTACTAGTATGACGCCAAAAAGTATCTTATCATTGCTGTTAGTATTATTCATTTTTTCTTGCGAAAATTCAACTAAGAATGATGCAATAAAAACATCCAATTGGCTTATTGGAAAATGGGAACGTAATACAGTTAATGGAAATCTAAAAGAAATTTGGAAACAATCAAATGACAGCACCTATATTGCTGAAAGTTATTTCATCAAAGGAAAAGACACCCTACATCTTGAAAAGATACAACTACAACAAAATGGAGAAAATTTAATCTATATTTCTAACATTAGAGGGCAAAACAACGACCAATCCATCACTTTCTTTCAAAATAAAGAAATTGAAAAACAATTGTTTTTTGAAAATCCTAAAAATGATTATCCCAAAAAAATAGGATATTCTAAGATTTCAAAAGATAGAATCCTTATAGAAATTTCTGGAATTCAACAAGGGAAACAAACGTTTGATCGCTATACACTAGCAAAAAACAAATCCTAAACTATCATTTTTAGAACTTAACTACCAATCTTGCTCTATAAAAGCAAGATTTTTTTAGCTTAAAGTATTGACAAACAATACCTAAAAAAACATTTAATACTTATTTAGACTAAATATAAACAATAAGTATTAAATGTT
>JANMZS010000077.1:0-11064 GCA_031383535.1 Flavobacterium sp. | reverse complement strand
CTCCAAAGGCTAAAATAGAAGAGACACAAGAATAATAACAAGATAAAACTAATACGTCATGGCTCACAAGAAAGGTGTCGGTAGTTCCAAGAATGGTAGAGAATCAGAATCAAAACGTTTAGGCGTTAAGATTTTTGGTGGACAAGCTGCTATTGCAGGGAACATTATCGTAAGACAAAGAGGTTCAAAACATAATCCAGGTGCAAATGTTTACATTAGTAAAGATCACACACTACACGCAAGAGTAGATGGAGTTGTTCAGTTCCAAAAGAAAAGAGACAACAAATCTTATGTATCTATACTTCCATTCGAAGTTGAAGCATAATTGATTTACTCAATTTATTAGAAAACCCGTTCGCCTTGGCGAACGGGTTTTTTTGTTTTAAAAAAAGCTTCCAGCCTTCAAAAGACAGGAAGCTTTGAAATAGGTTTAAGATTAAAACAAGCCTTCAATAGACAAATACCTTTCACCTGTATCATAATTAAACGTTAGTACAACTGCTCCATCAGGAATAGTATTTAGTTTTTTGGCTACGGCAGCTAAGGATGCTCCCGTTGAAATCCCCACAAGAATCCCCTCTTCTTTAGCAATTCTTCTGGCGTATTCGAAAGACTCGTCTCTGCTTACTTGTATTATTTCATCGATTAATTCACCATGGTAATTAGTTGGAACAAAACCAGCACCAATTCCTTGCAAAGGGTGAGGTCCTGGAGTTCCGCCACTCAATACTGGTGATAATTCGGGTTCCACGGCAATTACTTTTAAGTTGGGGAATTTAGCTTTCAATACTTTTGCGACACCCGTAATGTGTCCGCCTGTTCCAACACCCGTGATGATATAATCTAATCCATTAGGAAAATCGGCAAGAATTTCTTGTGCTGTAGTTCTTTCGTGAACTTCCACGTTGGCTGGATTATCAAACTGTTTTGGCGACCAAGCATTTGGTGTTTCAAGAACTAATTCGGCTGCTTTTTCAATTGCGCCTTTCATTCCTTTTTCGCGTGGTGTAAGTACAAATTCAGCGCCGTAAATTTCCATTAATTTTCTGCGTTCCACACTCATAGAATCGGGCATTACCAAAATCACTTTGTATACTTTGACAGCAGCTACCAATGCCAACCCTATTCCAGTATTTCCAGAAGTTGGTTCGATAATTACACTTTCGGAATTCAATAATCCTTTACTTTCAGCATCTTCTATCATCGCTAACGCAATTCTGTCTTTAATACTATTTCCCGGATTTGATCTTTCTAATTTAATCCATACTTCTTTGCTCTTCCCAAACAATTTGTTGATTTGAACCACGGGCGTGTTTCCAATGGTTTCAAGAATAGTCTTTGCTTTCATGTTTATTTAAATTATGATTCGAATAATATATTTTCACTTATTAAAGCAATGGCTAATTTACGTAAAAAAAGAGAGCGGATTGATTTGGTGTTGGAACAAAAAAAAGACAAGGCTTTTTAAGTTTTGTATGAAATTCTGAAATTTCAATGAGAGGAAGGGTTGTTTTAGTTTATTTACACGTAATATTTATAATCAAATCAAAAAATTAGGCTTAATTTTTTATTTTAAAAGTAAATATTACGTATTTTTGATAAAAATTAGAGTATGATTTCACGAATAATACAACAAGAAATAGAGAAAAACCTTTTCAAAAAAAAGGTAATACTGTTAATTGGCGCAAGACAAATAGGAAAAACCACCTTATTAAGACAAGTGTTGTTGAACTGCAAGGAAAAAAGTTTGTGGCTCAATGCAGATGAATCTGATGTAAAACGTAAGTTAGAAAACGCAACAACAAGTACGCAATTATTGCAACTTTTTGGCAATGCCAAACTTATTGTAATTGATGAAGCACAACAAGTTGAGGATATAGGGTTGAAATTGAAACTGATAATTGATACAAATCCAGAATTACAAATAATCGCAACAGGATCATCCGCTTTTGAATTATTGCAAAAAAGCAACGAACCTCTGACGGGTAGAAAAAAAGAATACCATTTGTATCCAATAAGTTTTTCAGAGATGGTAAATCATACTTCATTACTAACCGAACAAAGACTTTTGGAAAATCGATTAATCTATGGAAGTTATCCCGAAGTAATCAATAATCCAGGTAATGAAAAAGAAGTGTTAAAGGAAATTACCAATAGTTATTTGTACAAGGATGTCTTGCGTTATGATGGTATAAAAAAAGCCTCTGTAATAGACAAGCTGCTGGTTGCTTTAGCCTTGCAAGTAGGAAGCGAAGTGTCTTATAATGAGTTAGCAAAAACCATTGGAAATATAAACTCTGCCACTGTCGAAAAATATATAGATCTATTAGAGAAAGCTTTTGTGGTTTATAAACTACCCGCTTTAAGTAGAAATTTGCGTAATGAAATAAAAAAAGGTAAAAAGATCTATTTTTATGATAATGGTATTAGAAATGCAATCATTAATAATTTTAATCCTTTGGCATTGCGAAACGATAAAGGAGCTTTGTGGGAAAATTTTTTGATGAGTGAGCGTATGAAAAAGAACAGTTATGCCAAACACTTTTGCAACACTTATTTTTGGAGAACATTTGACCAAGCCGAAGTAGATTATATCGAAGAATACGATGGAGCATTACACATTTTTGAATTCAAATGGAAATCAAATAACAAAAAAGTACCTGCCTCATTATTAAATTCCTATACCGTAAACAGTACATCTATAGTTGATACGGACAATTATGAGGGATTTATTGGGATTTTTTGATTTCTTGATAGTTCTATTATTTTAAAAAACTCCTAGACTTTTGGGAGGCTAGGAGCTTTGGTGTTTTATATTGCTTTCGAAGTCGGGAGACTTCGAAGAGCTGGCTATTTATCATTATAATGTCCCAAGGCTGAAATGATAATTACCACTACTTCGTGGTCGATAATTTCATATACTAATCGGTCTTTTTTGTTGATTTGTCTAGACCAAACGTTTTCGTTCTTGTATTTCAGTTTCTCGGGTTTGCCAATTCCTGTAGTTGGATGGATTTCTAATTCTAGAAATATTTTTTCAATTTTTGAAAGATCTGTTTTCTTGCCTGACTTTTTTATTTTTAACAAATCAGTAAGTGCTTCTTTGCTTATTTCTATTGTATATCTGCCCATATATTTTTAGTATCTACTTTGGTGTAGTTTTCTTCTCTGTAGGCAGGTTTCTGAAAGTTTTTATGATGTTTCTCTAACCTTTCAATAATCTCTGGATTTGTAATTTCATTGGTTTGCTCAATTATTTCCACATCAAAAGCTTTCAAAATTTTTTTGATGATGGTAGTTTGAGAAATGTCTTTTATGTTTACAGTAAGTGTAGTCATTTTGATAAGTAATCAATTAAAACACAAAGATATAAAATATTTCAGTTTGTTGTTGAGTATTTGATTGTTTAAAAAAACTCCTAGCCTTTTAAAGGCTAGGAGTTTTAATGTTGTTATGGAAGTTGGGAGGCATTGAAGATCTAGAGTTGTAGAGAGTTTTTTGCTTGTGTTGGTGGGCACGGAAAAGATTTCCGCGCTAGCGTTAACTAGATAATTTATTTTAAATCCGAACGGTCGGGAATTTTTGATTTCTTGATAGTTCTATTATTTTAAAAAACTCCTAGACTTTTTGGAAGGATAGGAGTTTTGATGTTTTATATTGCTTTCGAAGTCGGGAGACTTCGAAGAGCTGGGGTATTGTGTTGCTTCGAAGTCGAGACTTCGAAGAGCTAGAGTTGTAGAGAGTTTTTTGCTTGTGTTGGTGGGCACGGAGACTGCGAAGAGCTTGGGTTTTGATGTTTTATATTGCTTTCGAAGTCGGGAGACTTCGAAGAGCTGGGCTAGGAGCTTTGATGTTTTATATTGTTTTCGAAGTCGGGAGGCTTTGAAGAGCTGGTTTGCCAAATCTTCCAAATACAAAACCAAATTCAAATTAAGCCTGATGCCCAACTTGCTTGTAGCGTGTGTTATGCCTTCGTTGTTATTTGTCGGCGTTATATTCTCTGTTAATTAAGTTCTCCACTTTAGTATTGAACTCTTCTTCTGTTAGTAGTCCTTTTTGTTTAGACTTTGAGAGTAAATTATACTCTTCTGTTTCTTTTACTTCTGCGCTAATTTTACCTTTTACTTGAAACTCTTTTTTCTGTCTGTATTCTTCTTCGGAGATTAAATTCAGTTTAAAAAGTTTATCTAAATCGTTGATTTTGTCATTATGTACACTTGTTTCTTTTTCTTTTATATTTTCCGTAATATCAACTCTTTTTCCTGTAACTGTATTATGGTAAATAAAGAATAAAAAAGGTGCAAAAATCAATAGTGAAATAAAGTAATTGTCATCTTTTATTGCATTTAATCTCATTTCGGTTGTTGTGCTTGAAAAAACACTCCAAACTAAAATTACTTCAATTATAAGTAAAACAAGTTTGTGTTTTGTAAGCTTAAAATATTTTGATAGATTGTAAAAAATTATAAGTGCAAATAAAACTATTACCCCACCAAACTGAATTTCCAACTCTTCTATTTTACTATAAATAGGCTCGGCTATTTTAGAAAGTTCTGTAAATGGTCTGCTTGAATCCATATACAATATATCAATTTTGCTATTTAATACTTTTGTATTGTTAACAAAATACACTCTAATAAACAAAAATATTGCAATAAATATTGAAAAATCAATTAACGGCTTATAGTTTCTTTTTGTTACAATTATCTTACCCATCGTTTATAAATTTTGATGCAATTTATAAAATTTATTATTACTTTTGGTAAAAATATTTACTATGCCTGACAAAACTTTAACCCCGTTCAATGCTCACTTCCAATTAACACTACAAGATTCTGTTAACAACCTTTTCAAAAAAGATTTTTGGGACGGCTTATTTAAAGATACTAATAAAATTTCTGGCAATTGGTTAGCAAAAACCTCTCTATCTGATTTTAAAGTGCCACAACTCAAACGTGATGCAAATATAAAATTTGATTATGATAACGTTCTAAATACTTATGAAACTGAATATACTATTGATATGTATTATTCTATTATTGAAATAAAACTAAATTCTTACGAGGTAAAAGTTTTACAAATATCAGAGCTAGGTATAACTTTTCAAGATAAAGAAAATGAAATTTACACAACAAAAACTGATGAAAATTTTAAGCTAATTAGCGTTGAAAAGTAGTAAATGGTTTTATCTTTTCTGTATCTGAAAAACTAAACACTTTCATTAAGTCTTCTAAAGTCATTGTGTGCGTTTTCAAACCTCCGTTTCCATAAAATTCAAAATCTAATTTATCGTCCATTTTAAGTAGGTTACTTGACTTACTTAATTTGGTAGTAATACTCATCTTCATTTTATTGTCTGAATAAAGGTTGGAATTGCAGTTGATTTCAGCATTAAATTGTCCGTTCATTTTTCTGTTACTTTTTAAATAACATCTGTTTCTCCGTAGTACATTTGGTTTCTGTGCAATGAGGCATAACTTGTATATATGCTCAGTTTTATATTCAAAAACTGAGCAAAGTCAGTCTATTTGGTTGTATATGCTCAACTGTAGTTGAGTATTATTTATTAAAAATTCAAATATACTCAATCTCTTTCTACAAAATCAAAAAACCACCCAAAATCAAATTTCAGGTGGTTTGTTTATTAATTGCTTCATTCCCTCGCAATGACTTAGTATCTGTAATACTCCGGTTTAAACGGTCCTTCAACAGGAACTCCAATATAATCCGCTTGGTCTTTACGCAACGTTTCCAATTCAACTCCTAATTTTTCTAGGTGCAAGAAAGCCACTTTTTCGTCCAAATGTTTTGGTAACATATACACGTCATTGTTGTATGCCGCGCTGTTTTTCCACAATTCGATTTGAGCTAAAGTTTGGTTTGTAAATGAGTTACTCATTACAAAACTTGGATGACCAGTTGCGCAACCAAGGTTGACCAAACGACCTTCAGCCAAGATTAAAATATCTTTTCCAGCAATTGTATATTTATCTACTTGTGGTTTGATTTCAATTTTTGATGCTCCGTGATTAGTGTTCAACCAAGCCATATCAATTTCATTATCAAAGTGACCAATGTTACAAACGATGGTTTTGTCTTTCATTTGTTCGAAATGAGAACCTAAAACGATGTCTTTATTTCCTGTAGTCGTAATAATAATATCGGCAGTAGCAATAACAGTGTTTAATTTCTTCACTTCAAAACCGTCCATTGCCGCTTGCAAAGCACAAATTGGGTCAATTTCAGTAACAGTTACAATAGAACCTGCACCTCTAAACGAAGCTGCAGTTCCTTTACCAACATCACCATAACCACAAACAATTACTCTTTTTCCAGCCAACATAATATCAGTAGCACGACGAACCGCATCAACTGCACTTTCTTTACAACCGTATTTGTTATCAAATTTAGATTTAGTAACCGAATCATTTACATTAATTGCAGGCATTGGCAAGGTTCCCGCTTTTACTCTTTCGTATAATCTGTGAACTCCAGTTGTAGTTTCTTCTGATAAACCTTTAATTCCAGCAACTAATTCTGGGAAACGGTCAATAACCATATTGGTCAAATCACCACCATCATCAAGAATCATATTTAATGGTTTTCTGTCTTCGCCAAAAAATAAGGTTTGCTCGATACACCAGTCAAAAGACTCTTCGTCAAGACCTTTCCAAGCATACACCTGAATTCCAGCAGCAGCAATCGCAGCAGCAGCTTGATCTTGAGTAGAGAAAATGTTACAAGAAGACCAAGTTACTTCGGCACCCAAAGCAATTAGAGTTTCAATCAAAACCGCCGTTTGAATGGTCATGTGCAAACATCCTGCAATACGAGCTCCAGCAAGTGGTTGTTCGTTTTTATATTCAGCACGAAGTGCCATTAAACCTGGCATTTCTGCTTCGGCTAATTCAATTTCTTTTCTTCCCCAAGCTGCTAGAGAAATGTCTTTTACTTTGAAAGCCACATAAGGCATAGTCGTTGTACTCATTTATAGTATATTTGTAATTATAAAATTCGGTGCAAATTTACGTAATAACTTATTATTTAAAAAGTATTCGACCACTTTTATGAGTTGTTTACCATTATAATCTTCTGAAAAGCAGAAAAATACTAAATGCCATTATATAAAAATTTCTATATTGACACTTCATCACAAATTCTGGTTTGGGAAATAACCGAATCTTATGAAGAACTATTTGGGCAAGTACAATTGAACGAAAAAAGTGTATTGCGATTAAACGGGATGAAATCTTTATTGCATCAGCGTGCCTTTCTGAGTGTTCGAAAATTACTCCAAGAAGCAGGTTATAACGACTTTGATTTGTATTATGATGCGTTTGGAAAACCTCATCTCAATTCAAATAATTATCACACTGAACAAGCCAGCACTGAGCGGAGTCGAAGTGTCGAAGTGTCTATTTCTCATTCTCATACTTTTTCTACCCTAATCATTAGCCATCAAAAAGTGGGAATCGACATCGAATTGCAAAGAGAAAAAATTAGTAGAATCGCCGAAAAATTTTGTGATACTGAATTTAATTTTTTAGACACAAAGAATATGGAGAATTACATCCAAAAACTCACCGTGATTTGGGGTGCCAAAGAAGCCATTTTCAAAATCATGAATGTTGACGGAATTAGTTTCAAAAACCACATACAAGTTCATGACTTTGAAATCAAAGACAAAACAACTACTGCCACACTTCAATTAGAAAACATAAAACAACAATTTACTATTTATTTTGAAGAAATTGAGAATTTTGGTTTAGTATATGCTTTCGAAAACAACAACTCAATTTAAAAGCGAACAGATGATAGATTTTTTTTTAGACGCCTATAAAAACACCTCAACATTTCAAATCATATTGGAATTTCTCGCTTTTGTTTTGGGTATTTTAAGCGTTTGGTTTGCCAAAAAAGAGAGTATTTGGGTGTATCCAACAGGATTAATTGCGACAATAATCACCACTTATTTGCTTTACATTTCGGGCTATTTAGGCGATATGATGATCAATGGCTATTTTGCCATAATGAGCATTTATGGCTGGTATAATTGGACTCGAAAAAGTAGTAATACCGATACTCTTTTAATAACGAGAACGAATGGTAAAGAAAAAATAATTGGAATTGCATTGTTTTTTGTCACTGTTTTTGTAGTTTTCAACATTTATGATTTATTTGACTACCAAATTAAGGTAGAAAATTATATTGATATATTTGCTTCTGGCATATTCTTTACAGGAATGTGGTATATGGCCAAGAAGAAAATCGAAAATTGGACACTTTGGATTTTTGGTGATTTAATTGTGGTACCGCTGTATGCGTATCGTGGATTAGGAATGTTGTCGTTGCAGTATTTAATTTTTACAATTTTGGCTATTTGGGCCTATTTAGAATGGAAGAAAATCTTAAACAAAAACAATCTACAATAGTTAGAATAGCTCTTTTTGGTCCTGAATCTACAGGAAAAACCACATTGGCAAAACAACTGGCTGAGCATTATAAAACGGCTTGGGTACCTGAATTTGCCCGAGATTATCTCCAAAAAAAATGGGACAAAACAGCTCAAATTTGCGATATCAACGATATGTTATCTATTGCAATTGGTCAAATCAAGCAAGAAAATGAGCTTCTTTCTATTGCCAATAAATATATTTTTTGTGATACAAATGTATTGGTGACCAAAGTTTTTTCGGAGCTAAATTATGGACTTTGCGATGCACTAATTGAAAAAGCGGCTCAAAATCACCAATATGATTTGTTTCTATTGACTGATATTAATGTTCCTTGGGAAAAAGATGATTTGAGGGACAAACCCGAAGGTAGAAAATCAGTTTTTGCAGTTTTCAAACAAACCCTAATCGACAGTAAAAAACCCTTTATCACTCTTTCAGGAGATAATAATTCCCGATTAAATAAGGCAATTACAGTAATTAATGATTTGTCAAAAGCGAAAGAAATGGGATTTTCTTCCCTTGATTTTGTGCAGATTTACGAACACGGCATTCCTATACAAAACACACAAAATCAATTAGATTTCTTTAAAAACGGAATCCCAAAAACTATTTTAATTGAACCCGCAAAAGTTTCAAAAGGAATTTTAAAATACTCCGAAAGCGATTACATACAAAAAGCTGATTTTTTCGATTCTGTTAAATCCGCACTAAAATTAAAAAAATTAGTACCTGCTTCGGGTGCTGCCAGTAGAATGTTCAAATTTTTGAACACTTTTTTGAATGAGTTTGATATTGAAAATGAAAGTATTCATGCTTATATCAACAGAAAAAAAGATAGTGAATTGCCCGTTTTTATGGTAGGCTTAGAAAAATTTCCTTTTTTTGAAGAGGTTTATTCGGCATTAGAAAAAAGATTCCCAGACTTTAATAATTTCAATGGCGATAAAAAAAAATATTATTTCATTGAAATGTTACTTTCGCCAAAATATTTTGATTTTGCCAATAAACCTAAAGCAATTCTTCCTTTTCACCAATACAAAAGCCGTATTGCGACACCAATCGAGGAGCACTTAAATGAATGTGTTGCTTATTCGAGTTCAAACGGAAATTCACATTTGCATTTTACGGTTTCAGAAACACACCAAAAAGATTTTGAGAACATCATAAATAATATCAAAAATCAAATTGAGAAAGAAAACAAAACAACAATACAGGTAAGTTTTTCAATTCAAGACAAGAGCACAGATACTATCGCTGTGGATTTGAATTCAAAACCTTTAAGAGATGAAAAGGGTCAATTGGTCTTTAGACCTGGGGGCCATGGTGCATTAATCAAGAACCTTAACGCACTCGAAGCTGATATTATTTTTATAAAAAACATTGACAACGTCATCCAAAATCATATTGATACTATCGCATTATACAAAAAAGCTTTAGCAGGAATTTTGATTGAACTGCAACAAAAAGTATTTCAATATTTGAATAAAATTGAAACAAGTAACGAAGATTATCTAAATGAAATTGTATTGTTTTCTAAAAACGAATTGAATATTGAACCCATTAGAGGTTTTTCAAAATATACTTTTGAAAATAAAATAGCCTATTTAAAAAACAGTTTAGATCGTCCAATTCGGGTTTGCGGAATGGTAAAAAATGAGGGAGATACGGGCGGAGGTCCATTTTGGGTTCGGGATTCAAAAGGAGCTGTTTCACTTCAAATTGTTGAAACTTCACAAATAGATTTAACAGCTATAAGTCAAGCCAATATCCTTGCTAATGCTACTCATTTCAATCCTGTTGATTTGGTTTGTGGAATAAAAAATCACAAAAACGAAAAATTTGATTTGACCCGCTTTGTAGATCATAATAGCGGATTTATAGTAGAAAAGAATAAAAATGGTCAAGTACTAAAAGGATACGAATTGCCCGGTTTATGGAATGGAGGAATGGCAAAATGGATTACTGTTTTTGTTGAAGTACCCTTAATGACTTTTAATCCTGTCAAAACCGTGAATGATTTGTTACAAGCATCACACCAACCTCAATAATTTTGGACTACAAAAAAATAATTTCCGAATTGCAGTACAAAGCAGTGCGTAGCAGCGGAGCTGGTGGTCAAAACGTGAATAAAGTTTCCTCAAAAGTAGTTTTAACTTTTGATTTGAAAAGCTCTCAAGCCTTGACCGAAGAAGAGAAGTTGCTCTTGGAAACCAAACTATATTCGAGATTAACATCAGAACACATTTTGATTTTAAATTGCGACGAAGACCGAAGCCAGCTCAAAAATAAAACCATTGTAACCAAGCGTTTTTTAGACATCATAACGGCTGGACTTGTGATTCCAAAAATCAGGAAACCCACCAAAATCCCAAAATCAGTTATCAGAAAGCGAATCAAAGACAAAAAAAGTTTATCCGACATTAAGAAAAATAGAAGAAGACCTGAGTTTTAGTAAATTATTATTATTTATGCGAATCAAGGGTTGAAAAACCAACTAAAAAAGAAAGAAATTTCTTCTTTAAAATTAGATTAATAGGCTGAAAATCAGTATATTTATAGTGTATTCAACGCACATATAAAAATATGATTAATCAGCCTAAAGCTCTAA
>JANMZS010000056.1:0-6554 GCA_031383535.1 Flavobacterium sp. | reverse complement strand
AACTTTGTGTTTGAACTTGTTTCAAGTCTACTAGCAAAAATTTTGAATTGTCTTTTTTCAGATTTTGAAAGGGATTTTATAAGAACAAATAACGAATCTTTTTGATGGTTAGCCATTGTAATATATGGTTGTGTAAAATTTTGTTAATCAAATACTTACGATGTTTTTGTTCTCTTTATAAACAGTATTATAAATAAAAACAAGTTTTATATTATTTAAATAAAAATTAATTTTGTTTTAAGATGTGAAATTACATTAAATATTTTAAAATGAATAAAGAGAAAGTCCAAATTTTTGATACCACTTTAAGAGATGGAGAACAAGTCCCAGGTTGTAAATTAGATACGAATCAAAAACTTGTTATTGCCACCAGACTTGACGAAATGGGAGTAGATATTATAGAAGCAGGTTTTCCGGTTTCTAGTCCAGGCGATTTTTTGTCGGTTTCAGAAATAAGTAAAATTGTAAAAAATGCAACGGTTTGTGGTTTGACTAGAGCTGTTAAAAACGATATTGATGTTGCTGCTGCTGCTCTTAAAGATGCTAAAAAACCTAGAATTCACACCGGAATTGGAACTTCGGATTCTCATATCATATACAAATTAAATACCACTCCAGAAGATATTATTGTTAGAGCAAAATATGCTGTTTCGTATGCGAAAACTTTTGTCGAAGATGTAGAATTTTATGCTGAAGATGCGGGTAGAACCGATAACGCTTTCTTAGCTCGAGTCTGTGAAGAAGTAATCAAATCAGGAGCGACAGTACTTAATATCCCAGACACAACGGGATATTGTTTGCCAAGTGAGTACGGTGAAAAAATAAAATACCTAAAAGAAAATGTCAAGGGGATAGAAAATGTAACCATTTCATGTCACTGTCATAACGATTTAGGAATGGCAACCGCCAATTCAATTGCGGGTGCTATCAATGGAGCTCGTCAAATAGAATGTACTATCAATGGAATAGGGGAGAGAGCAGGAAACACAGCACTTGAAGAAGTAGTAATGATTTTTAAACAACATCCTTATTTGAACTTATATACCGATGTCAAAACCAAACAATTGAACGAAATGAGCCGATTGGTTTCTGATAGTATGGGTATGATGGTGCAACCCAACAAGGCAATTGTTGGTGCAAACGCTTTTGCACATAGCTCAGGAATTCACCAAGATGGGGTTATAAAAAATAGAGAAACGTATGAGATTATGGATCCTTTGGATGTAGGTGTCAATGAATCTTCGATAATTCTTACAGCCCGAAGCGGAAGAGCTGCCTTAGCATACAGAGCTAAAAAAGTAGGTTATAATTTAACTAAAGTACAATTGGATATTGTATATATAGAGTTTTTAAAATTTGCAGACATCAAAAAAGAAGTCTTGGATAGTGACATTCACCAAATTATAGAAGCTTGTAAAATAGAAAGTGAATTAATATAATAATTTAAACATTTTTATACCGTTCATTTAAAAATTTAAGAGCATGGATTTAAAAATTGCTGTCCTATCAGGAGACGGAATTGGACCAGAAGTAATCTTACAGGCAAAAAAAACATTAGCCGCTATTGCAGTGGTTTATGAACACGAATTTGTTTTTGAAGAGGCGTATGTGGGAGCCATTGCTATTGATAAAACGGGTAGTGCACTTCCTAATCAGACACTCAATCTTTGTTTAAATACGGATGCCGTTTTATTTGGTGCTATTGGAGATCCAAAATACGATACCCCAGAAGCAAAAGTTAGACCAGAACAAGGACTTTTAAAATTAAGAAATGAATTAGGATTATTTGCTAATATTAGACCTATAAAACCATACAAAGCATTATTAGATTCATCGCCTTTAAAAAGAGAAATAATAGAAGACGTTGATTTTGTAATCTATAGAGAACTTTCAGGTGGTGTTTACATAGGGGATAAACATTTAAGTGAAGACGGAACACTTGCATCTGATGCTTACGAATATTCAGAAGAACAAATTAGTAGAATTGCGCATTTAGCTTTTAAAGAAGCTCAAAAACGTAGAAAAAAAGTAACCTTAGTAGATAAAGCCAATGTCTTAGAAACCTCTCGATTGTGGAGACGAGTAGTTCAAAAAATAGCAGAAAATTATCCCGATGTAGTCTTAAATTTTCTATATGTTGATAATGCAGCAAAACAATTGATGTTGAACCCTAGACAGTTTGATGTCATTTTGACCGAAAATATGTTTGGTGATATTTTATCAGATGAAGCTAGTGTTATTGCGAGTTCAAGCGGATTGTTGGCTTCGGTTTCTATAGGAAATAACAAAGCACTTTTTGAACCTATTCATGGTTCATATCCCGAGGTAAAAGGGAAAAATATTGCAAATCCTATTGCTTCTATATTGGCGGCTGCTATGTTATTAGAGCATTTTGGACTGAATGAAGAAGCTAAAAAAGTCTATGAAGGAGTAGAAAAAGCATTTGAATACAAAATTGTAACGGTTGATTTAAGTTCGATTTCAAAATTTGGAACAAATGAAGTGGGCGATTTTATTTCGAATTTTATTTTAAGCAAAGACGATTTATTATATTTCAATAATGATAATGTACACATAGGTCAATCAACAATTGTATAAGTCCCCGACCCCTAAGGGGCAGTTAGGAAAGAATAAATAAATGATAACAGTCCGCTTAAGGCTCCCTCCGCTCTGCCTGTCGGCAGACAGGTTCGGGGAGGGCTGGGGTGGAAGAAAAACAAATTAGTAAAGACAATGGAATTAAATAAGTACAGCAAAACCATCACACAAGATGTTACCCAACCAGCCGCTCAAGCTATGTTATACGGAATAGGTTTGATCGAAGAAGATTTGAAAAAAGGGCAAGTAGGTATTGTGAGTATGGGGTATGAAGGAAATACTTGTAATATGCACTTAAATGATTTGGCCAAAGATGTTAAAAAAGGAGTTTGGAGCGCTGATTTAGTGGGTTTAATATTTAATACCATTGGTGTAAGTGACGGTATATCAAACGGTACCGAGGGAATGCGTTTTTCATTAGTTTCTCGTGATGTTATCGCTGATTCTATCGAAACCGTCATGGGAGCACAGTGGTATGATAGTTTGATAGCTATTCCTGGTTGTGATAAGAATATGCCAGGAGCTGTAATGGCAATGGGAAGAGTCAATCGTCCAGCTATCATGGTATACGGTGGTACAATTCACTCCGGAAAATGGAAAGGAGAATCATTGAATATTGTTTCAGCTTTTGAAGCCTTAGGAAAAAAGTTCAATAATACCATAACTCCAGAAGATTTTAAAGGAGTAATACAGAATGCTTGTCCCGGTGCTGGAGCTTGTGGCGGAATGTATACGGCTAATACTATGGCATCGGCTATTGAAGCTCTTGGAATGAGTTTGCCTTACAGTTCTTCAAATCCTGCATTAAGCGACAATAAAAAGAAAGAATGTGAGGATGCTGGAAAAGCAATTAGAATTTTATTAGAAAAAGATATTAAGCCTAGAGACATTATGACTCGTAAAGCTTTTGAAAACGCCATTACGATTGTTGCCGTTTTAGGAGGTTCTACTAATGCAGTAATGCACTTAATTGCTATGGCTCATTCGGTTGATATTGAAATTACATTAAAAGATTTTCAAGATATCAGTGACAAAACACCAGTTCTTGCAGATTTGAAACCTAGTGGAAAATACATGATGGAAGACCTTCACTCAGTGGGTGGTGTTCCTGCTGTGATGAAATATTTATTGAAAGAAGGATTACTTCACGGAGATTGTTTGACTGTGACAGGTAAAACGGTTGCCGAAAATCTAGCTAGTTTACCTGATTTGCATGATGGTCAAGAAGTAATTCATGAAATTCAAAAAGCACTAAAACCAACAGGTAATATTCAAATTTTATATGGTAATCTTGCTTCCGAAGGTTGTGTGGCTAAGATTAGCGGTAACGAAGGAGAATATTTTGAAGGAACTGCTGTGGTTTTTGAAAGTGAATTTGAAGTCATTCCTGGAATTCAAAAAGGATTAGTAAAACCAGGGGATGTTGTCGTTATTAGGTATTGTGGACCAAAAGGTGGGCCTGGAATGCCCGAAATGCTAAAACCAACTTCTGCTATAATGGGAGCGGGTCTTGGTAAAAGTGTAGCTTTAATTACAGATGGTCGTTTTTCAGGTGGATCACATGGTTTTGTGGTAGGACACATTACACCAGAAGCCTATGATGGCGGGGGAATTGCATTAGTTAAAAATGGAGATGTAATAACCATTGATGCAGTTAAAAACACCATCAATTTAAAAATTTCCGAAGCTGAATTTGCAGAAAGAAAAGCGAACTGGGTTCAACCCGCTTTGAAAGCGACAAAAGGAGTTTTATTAAAGTATGCTAGATCAGTATCAAGTGCATCGACAGGATGTGTAACGGATAAATAGAGTGTTTAGCCATTGGCTTTTGACCTTTAGCCTAAGCATAAAGAAAAGATAGAGCAAGTTGCAAAAACTATATAAAACAAAGCTAAAGGCTAAATCCTAAAAGCCAATAGCTAAATATTAAAACAAAGCTAAAGGCTAAAAGCCAATAGCTAAAAGCCAAAATAATATGAAAATATCAGGAGCAGAAGCCGTTATTCGATGTTTATTAGAAGAAGGTGTAGACTTGGTTTATGGGTATCCAGGAGGTGCAATTATGCCTGTTTACGACGAATTATACAAATTTCAAGATCAATTGCAACACGTATTAGTGCGTCACGAACAAGGTGCTGCCCATGCTGCTCAAGGATTTGCTAGAGCTACTGGAAAAGTGGGTGTCGCCATTGCCACTTCAGGTCCTGGAGCCACAAACTTAGTTACCGGAATTGCCGATGCTCAAATAGATTCAACTCCGTTAGTATGTATCACGGGTCAGGTGGGTAAACATTTGTTGGGTTCTGATGCTTTTCAGGAAACGGATATCATCGGAATTTCAACTCCCGTGACGAAATGGAATTATCAAATTACCGAAGCTCACGAAATACCTGAGATTATGGCAAAAGCATTTTACATCGCAAAATCAGGTCGTCCAGGTCCGGTATTAATTGATATTACAAAAAATGCTCAGTTTGATGAATTGGATTTTAGTTATAAAAAATGCACTAAAATTAGAAGCTACAATCCAAGACCAACTTTAAATTTAGATAAAGTTGCTCAAGCAGCCGAGTTAATAAACAATGCCAAAAAACCATACATTGTTTTTGGACAAGGTGTTATTCTAAGCGAAGCGGAAGCCGAATTAAAAGCATTAGTCGAAAAAACGGGAATTCCTGCTGCTTGGACAATTTTAGGATTATCTGCCATGCCAACCGACCACCCTTTAAACGTAGGGATGTTAGGGATGCACGGTAATTATGGTCCAAATATTTTAACCAATGAATGTGATGTTTTGATTGCATTGGGTATGCGTTTTGACGACAGAGTTACTGGTAATTTAGCTACCTATGCCAAACAAGCTAAGGTAATTCATTTTGAAATCGATCCTGCCGAAATTGATAAGAATGTAAAAACAACTGTAGCAGTTCTAGCTGATCTTAAAGAAGCATTAACTGCTTTGATTCCGTTAGTGAATAAAAACACACACGAATCATGGCACAATGAGTTCAAAGAAAAGTACAAAATAGAATTGGAAGCGGTTATAAACGAAGAATTAGCACCAACAAATAACAAAGGAATTTCGATGGGTGAGACTATCGAAATGATTAACAAACACTCAAACGGAAACGCAATTATGGTTTCGGATGTTGGGCAACATCAAATGTTTGCGTGCCGTTATGCCAAATTCAATACCACAAAAAGTAATGTTACTTCCGGCGGATTAGGAACTATGGGATTTGCTTTGCCTGCCGCAATTGGTGCCAAAATGGGAATGCCAGAACGTGAGGTTGTTGCCATTATTGGGGATGGAGGTTTTCAAATGAATATTCAAGAATTAGGAACTATATTTCAATCTAAAGTTCCTGTGAAAATTGTAGTACTTAACAACGAGTTTTTAGGAATGGTGCGTCAATGGCAAGAACTATTTTTTGATAATCGATATGCTTCAACAATAATGGTAAATCCAAACTTTTGCGCTATTGCCGAAGGCTATTACATCAAAGCTAAAAAAGTAACTAAACGAGAAGAATTAGATGCTGCTGTTGCTGAAATGATGGCATCAAAAGAGTCCTATTTCCTCGAAGTTATGGTAGAAAAAGAAAACAATGTATTTCCAATGATTCCAACAGGAGCTTCGGTTTCGGATATACGTTTGAGATAAGCCCCCTAACCCCCAAAGGGGGAACTAGGACTTTAGAAATAAAAAAATAAAAAATAAATTAAACATAATCCCTATGCTGGTTTCGGCTCCCCTCCTTTGGAGGGGCTGGGGGGAGGATAAAAATTATGGAAAATAAAATATTCACCATTTCTGTTTATTCAGAAAATAATGTTGGTTTACTCAACAGAATTTCAGGAATTTTCTTGAAACGTCATATCAATGTTTTGAGTCTCAATGTATCCGAATCGGAAATAGGACTCTTTTGATGCCATCATTTCAGCAACAGCAGCAT
>JANMZS010000069.1:0-17093 GCA_031383535.1 Flavobacterium sp. | reverse complement strand
ATCGGCTGACCGACAAACTTTTTTTCAATATCTTTACAACTCATTACTTTTGGTTTTTAGTCACTCGAAAAGTATGAAAAAAGGGCTTACTGTTAAAAGTAGCCCTTTGTTTTAAAAAATATTAGTCGGTTAGTAGTGATAAACTATACATACACTCCATTGTGAATTAAATAAGAATTTAAGGAAATTTTAAGAACTTATATAATTCAATGCTATTATTCATTATTTTTACATTCGAAAATATTTAACTCATTATGAATTCAATTGCTGAACACATTGCTGATTTTTTAAAACAATATCCGCCGTTTGATAATTTAACTTTTCAAGAATTATCAGATATAGCAATCAGCATTCGTGTCGTAAATATTGAAAAGCGAAAAACTTTATTTCAAATTAACGATGTCTTACATGATAGTTTTTATGTAGTAGCCTCTGGACAAATTAATCTATCTGTAATTGCTGATGCTGAAGAAACTTTATTGAATAAATGTGTTGTTGGTGATGTGTTTGGTTTGCGTCCGTTTTTTGCCAAAAACAATTATATGATGACTGCCAAGGCGCGTGAAGAAAGTATCATTTATGCTATTCCTATTGCTACTTTTCGCCCTTTTGTGGCTAATAATCCTAATGTTTTAGACTTTTTATTACAAAGTTTCGCTTCTAATACAGGCAATCCAAACGACAAAGAAAACTCGCGAGGCAAACTAATCTCGGATAATGTGTACTATTCTGAACAAGAATCTGGTATGCAATACATCCAATCCTTGTCTTATAATACAATTCCTCTCAAGGTATCAAAAACCAGTATCGTTCAAGATATTGCCCAAGAAATGACTAATAATTTAAGCAATAATTGTATCATTTGTGAAAATGAATATCCTATCGGAATCGTTACTCATTCAGACATGTGTACAAAAATTGCAACAGGTCGATTTCCTTTATCCTGTACTGTCGATAAAATTATGGTTTATCCTGTTGTGACTGTGGTCGAAAATGTATCCCTGGCCGAAGCACAATTATTGATGTTAAAATATAATGTGACTCATTTGTGTGTAACTCAAGATGGTTCCGATAAATCCGCAGTTAAAGGCGTGATTTCACAACATGACTTAATTACTGCTCAAGCCAGTAATCCTGGTGTATTAATAAAAGAAATTAAACGTTCTCAATCATCAAAAGATTTAAAACTTATTCGTGACCGATTGACTGATATTATTCAAAAGTCAATTCATAAAAACATCCCTCTTTCTTACATCAATAATATTGCTAGCGAAATAAATTTAGCCATTATCAAAAGAGCTGTCGAATTATCAATTTTAGATTTAGGCTCCCCTCCTGCTCGATTTGCTTGGTTAAGTATCGGTAGTCAAGGTCGAAAAGAGCAATTATTATTAACCGATCAAGATAGTATTTTGATTTTTGAAGACGTTACAGCAGATAAATACCGTGATGTAAAAGACTATTTCCTTAAGTTAGGAAGAAGAACCACGTCTATATTAGAAAAAGTAGGGTATCAACTTTGTCCAAATGGACAAATGGGAAGTAATATGCTTTGGTGTAAGTCGCTGACAGACTGGACAAAACAGTATAATGTTTGGATAAATACCCCAGGTGAAAATAGCAATAATATAAGCAGTATCTTTTTTGATTATGAAATTGCTTTTGGAGAGCAAAAAATAGAAGAAGCTATAGAAAACGTAATTTTTAATAGTATAAAAAACAACACTTTGTTTTTTGATTTTTTAGGAAACGATGCCCTAAGAAATAATTCTCCTCTAACCTTTTTTAAGAATTTCAATATTGAAGAGCAAGGAATCAACAAAGATAAGTTTGATATTAAAACCAAAGCCTTAATGCCTTTAATAGACGGAGCACGACTTTTTATCTTGAGTTATAATATTAAAGGAATAAACAATACGTATCTACGATTTAAACAATTAGCCATCACCGATCCTAAAAATGCTGAAATTTATTTGAATTGCGCAGACTCTTTTTTAATTCTATCAAAATTTAGAACATTAGAAGGATTGAAAAATGATAATTCTGGTCAATTTATTAATATAAAAGAACTATCAAAAGTAGATAAAGAAAATTTAAAAAATGCCTTTGCTCCAATGAGGGAATTAGAAGAACTTATAAAATCTAAATTTCAACTGACCCAATTTTCATAAGTATGCTAGACTGGTTAAAAAACATTAATAAAGAGTATCCTGATTTTTGGAAAAATTACATTTCAAAATTTGAAAAAAAATCAAATCGTTTTGTGGTGTTGTGCACTGAAACATCAGGTCTTAACCCAAACAAAGATGTGATTATATCCATAGGAGCTTTTGGAATTAGTAATGATACGATTCATATTGGGGATAATTTTGAAGCTATTTTGCTTCAATATAAATACCTTCATGATAATGGACTTTCAAACGAGTTTATTATTGATAGTAAAATGAAAAAATTAAGCGAACCCGATGCCATAAAAAACTTTATTGATTATATCGGAAATGCTATTTTAGTGGGTCATCATATTGATTTTGATGTCGAAATGATTAATACAGCACTTGAAAAAATGGACTGCGGTAGATTAAAAAATGAAGCCTTAGATGTAGATATTATGTATCGAAAATTACATGATATTACGAATAAACAATTTTCTTTAGATGAACTCTGTGATCAATATAAAATTCCAAAAAGCGACAGGAATTCATCCACCGAAGATGCCTACAAAATAGCCTTATTGTTCTTGAAATTAAAATCAAGATTAGGAATAAATTAAAAAGAAACAATTTGTTCAAATCTACCGTGATGACTTATTGATACTGGACTTGAAGCTAAATCTTCTTTTTCGAAATAACTTGGAATTCCATTGATTTTTCTTATCTTCTCTCTATTGTTTAAAAGTTGAACACTATTTAAATCCAATTTATTTTCAACGGCAATTGTATTGATATAAAGTTTTGTAATTTCAGTTTTTGTAAAGTAGGAGCGATTTTTCATACCTACTTTCCCAAAAATAATTTCGTCAATAATTTCCAAATCAACACATTCCAATAGCAAAGGAAAATAACCCCGAATGCCCGTTTGCCGATTATATATTTTATACGCAGCTTCTTTTCGACTCCATAAATTCCAAACCATAACTTCTGGTTTATTGGCATTTGAAATCAGTAATTGTTCGTAAGGCGTAAATATTTTATCTAAAAAGCCTTTCCGTTTCCAATTACTTTCTTTTTGAGCTAAAGCCAAATCGACAATATCATTTCCTATCACTTTTCAGACAATTTGGTTTCGATAATTTCTAAAGCCGATTTTACATCCAGCATTCTTTCCATAGATTCATTGTCGATTACAATACTATATTTTTCTTCAATATCTAAAATCACATCCACTAAATTGGCGGAGTTTATTCGTAAATCATTGATAAAATCTGTTTTTTCGGTCAAAACATCAAAAGCTTCTTGGTTTTGAATGTATGGTTTAATGATTACTTTTAATTGTTCAATAGTTTCTTGTTTGTTCATATTTTTTATTTAGTTTTATTTTTACTCCCTTCCCTTTGGGAAGGGCTGGGGATGGGATTATATTTTTTAAAAATTACGCAACCATTTACATCGCCAAAACCAAAACTGGCTTTAGCAATGATATTCATTTCTTTTTTTATTAATTCTTGTGGAATTCTAGAAACATCAACAATTGACGTAATTTCGGTGTGCAGATCTTCACAATTTATATTCGGAAAAATAAATCCGTGATGCAATTGCAAAACCGAAGCCACACTTTCGATACTTCCAGCTCCAGACAAACAATGTCCAACCATTGATTTTAATGAGTTTATGTATGGAAAATCAACTCCACTTCTATCTAATGCAACACTCCAATTTTGAATTTCTAAACTATCTTTTGATGTAGCAGTGAGATGACCATTGATGGCATCAATATCATTTGGATTTATTTTTGCGTTTTTCAAAGCATCTTGAATACACTTTTGCACAGCAATAGGATTTGGAGCCGTCATTGTTCCTTGACCACGTTGACCACCAGAATTCACGTTTCCGCCAAGTACTTCTGCATAGATCCTTGCGCCTCTCGCCAAAGCTGTTTCTAAATCTTCTAAAACCAAAGCTCCTGCTCCACTACCTGGTACAAAGCCTGATGCACTTGCTGACATAGGTCTTGAACCTTGTTCAGGTGTTTGATTATGTTTAAAGGTACATACCTTCATGGCATCAAACCCACCCCAAATATAAGGACCCGAATCACTGGTGCTTCCAGCCAAAATACGTTTAGCATGACCTGATTTGATTCTTTCATACCCCATCAAAATACTTTCAGTCCCAGTGGTACAAGCGGATGAATTGGTAGTCACCTGATTTCCCAATCCTAATTTTCCACCTAAATAAGCACTCACACCACTGTTCATCGTTTGTGCAACAGCCGTACTCCCGAGTCTTCGGGTTTGAAAATCGTCAATTTTATAGATGCTTTCTCTAAATTTATCAATTCCTGAAGTTCCAGTTCCAAAAATAGTTCCGCTATTCCAATCGGGTTCTTCGTTGAGTGTTATAGATAATCCCGCATCTTTCCAAGCGTCAATTCCCGCTATGACACCGTATAAAATTCCAGAGGAATTGAAATTCCGAAGTTCTAGTTCTGAGAAATAACGCAATGATAATTCGGTTGAAATTTCAGGTTTCCCTGCAATTTGACAAGAAAATTGCAACCGTTCTAATTCGGCATCGCGTTTTATTCCAGAGTCTCCGTTTTTTATGGCATTTGTAAACGCATCAAGCCCTACTCCATTTGGAGCAACAACACCAAGACCAGTAATTACGACTCTTTTCATTTGATTTTAGAATGCTGATTAACGATTTTCGATTTGCTTCGCCTGTTCGCTATTGCTCGGGTCAGATATAATAATACCCGCAATAAATCCAGTACAAACTTCTTCTTTTTTAGCATTTAACATTGCTACTTTACATTTCAATTTACCAAATCTAAAATAGATTTTTTCAGAAATTACGCTTACTTTTTCATTCGGAAATACAGGTTTTAAAAATTCTATTTCAGTTGACGTTAAAGCAATTGAAGTATTTTCACTAAATGTATCATTTAATAAATAAATCCCCAAACACACCACTCCTATTTGTGCCATCACTTCTGTCAAAATTACTCCGGGTGTTACAGGATTATCTTTGAAATGCCCTTTGTAAAACTCCAAAGTTGAATCAAAACTATAAGTGCCTTCCACCCCACTCTCATCTATATGCAGTAATTCATCTACAAATAAAAATGGTTTTGAATACGGTAATTTTGATATAATTTTCTCTTTTTTCATTTTTTACACAATTCCCCCTTCGGGGGTTAGGGGGCTAAAACTGCAATAATACCTTCTGCGCCGAAAATCCGGGACCAAAACTCAACATCAATCCTATCTCTCCTTTTTTGGGTTCATTATCCATGATTCTTTCTAAAACATATAAAACTGTGGCACTAGACATATTACCAAATAATCTCAATACCTCTTTTGTATCATCAATATTTTTTCCTAAATCAGAAAATAAATTTTCTACCGTTTGAACAATTTTTTTGCCACCGGGATGAAAAATCAAATGGTCTAAATCTTCTATTTTGAAATTATTTTTCTCTAAAAAAGGATTAATAATATCTGGAAAATGAGACGCAATGGTTTCGGGAACTTCAATATCCAAAATCATTTGTAGCCCTGAATTGGTTAGTTTGAATCCCATCATGTGTTCCGCATCATAAAAATGATACATTTCTTCATCCAAAATTTCTGGACCTTCATCTGCATTATGAGAAGAAAGCAACACACAAGCTACGCCATCGCCAAAAATAGCGGCACTAACAATATTTGCCATCGAAAAATCATCCAATTGAAATGTGGCTGTTGGGCTTTCTACTGCAATAACAGCAGCTCTTTTGCCTGGATTTGCCTGCAAGAAATTTTTAGCATAAATAATTCCCGAAATTCCAGCTGCACATCCCATTTCGGTTACAGGAAGTCGAACAATATCTTGGCGTAAATCTAGTTTATTTATTAAATACGCATCAAGAGAAGGAATCATAATTCCAGTACAACTTACTGTAATAATATAATCGATGTCTTTTGATTTCCAATTGGCTTTTTCTAAGGCTTTTTCCAAAACTTTTGTTCCTAAATCAATAACTTCACGAGCATAAATATCGTTTCTTTCTTCAAATGAGGTTTTCGTAAAAACCTCGATTGGATCCATAATAGAATAGCGTTTATCAACAGCCGCACCCTCAAAAATCTTCTTCACTTTTCTAATAAACCTTGAATCTTGCCCAATGAGCCAAGTGTCGAGAAACGGAATTATTTCATCGGTAGTTCGAGAATATTTTGGCAATTGCTTAGAAACACATTTAATTTTTACACTCATATTTATAATCAATTTATTGATTTTTTAACCACATAGATTCTGTGTTGATTTCCAAATAAATCTATATTTTTTTTATAATTTTGTTTCTAAGTCAGTCCTAGAACTAGACTCTATAGCGTGTTAAACCATTTGTGTTTGCACGCTATTTTTATATTCTTTATCATATAATGTTTGGTTTTTAAATAAAACATAAGTCATTTCTAATAATTTTCTTTGTACCGATACTAACGCTTTCATTTTTATACCGTGCTTAGAGACTAATCTTGCATATAATTCTTTATAATTTTCATCCCATTTTACAGCCACTAAAGCTGGAAAACGCATTGCTTTTCTAATACTTCTATTTCCTTTTTTTGATATTCTTGGTTTGGCTCTTATGGATGTCCCAGATTGTTTTTCTTTAACATCAAGCCCTGCATAACTAGCAAGTTGCTTTTTATTTCGTATTAATTCAAAACCATTTGTTTCTGCTAAAATAATCACTGCTGTAAGTTCTCCTACTCCAGGAATACTGGTCATTCTATCTATTTCTATTTTTAAATCAGCCTCTTTTTTTATGATTGCTGCAATGTCATTCTTGATTTCTTTCTCTTGTTTGTTTAAAAATTTGATACGCTCATTAATCCTTTTTAATGTCATAAAATGAGGCTCTGCTTCATTACTCTCTGCATGGAGTTGATTTTTTACAACCACTCGTTCAGATACAATTTGATCTCGCTCTCTAGTCAATTGTTGTAAATTTCTGTAAACCATTTTTGGACGTTTCCAGTACTCTAACTTCCTTTCTAATCCAAATCTTGCTATGGCTTCTGAACAGGTTTTGTCTGTTATGGTTTTTACATCCAATGTTCTAAAATAATTACTGATTTTATTAGGCAAAACAATACTTACTTTCAAATTATTTTCATCTAAATAATACGCAAACTTTTGATGATAAACACCTGTTGCTTCCATTACATAATGAACATCTTCTGATTCTTTAGCTAATTTATTTACCCAATCTCTCAAGGTTACAAATCCTTTTTCTGTATTCTTAAAAACCTTGTAAGCATACAAATCAATAGATAAATCTTCAAATATTTTACCTAAAGTAACTACCAATTCTTTTTGAGCCACATCAATTCCTACTACTTGTTTTAATTCTTTCATAACTTTAAAGTTTAAATTTATAAAGTGATGAATCTTCCTTCGTCTTTTCTCCTAATTGGATATTCTGGATATTAAAACTTGTCTAATTCCTTACATTCTGTTCAGACTCTAAAAGATAAAAAAGAATGAGGGTATTTCTATGTGTCAATATGTTTCTTTGAACTATTTAAAGACATATGTTCTCTCATTCCTTTTCACTTCACACTTCAAATTTATTGACTTTTATCATTAAAATCAATAACTTCGCAAACATAGGAGAATCATAGTTTTTAAAAATGAAAAAAGAAGTTTCACTTTTTTTTAGATTACAGAGCTAGTTGAACCCATAACCCGAGGCCGCCAAAGCGGACGAACAGGCGAAGCAAATGGGCTATCAAACTCTTTTTTCTATGAACCTGCCTGTCGGCAGACAGGTCTATGTGGTTAAATTTTTAAATTCATTGCTTTATTTTAATTTTTATGAATTGCACCCAACGGATTAATCAAACGATCATTCCAGAAATATTTTTATCAATGAGGGTGGTATTTTTCACACTCTCTTTTTCTCTCTTCGAACCTCTAACTTCCCACTTTATCAATTATCCATTGGTAACGAAACGCCCACTTCCATTGAATTTTATACTTTTTAAACGTTAATTTTTCTGAAAAATATATTAATTCTTCTTTTTTGAATCCTCTTAAAATAGAAACTAATCCATCTTCTCGTGACATCGCATTTAATCTAAAAACAAAGCATAAAGCTTGAAATAACCGATAGGAAATAATACTTCGGTGCAAATCATTGATTACAATCCCAACCCTAGTATTAGCATTAAAAACGGACATTAATTTGATAATTTCATCATCTTTAAAATGATGTAATGTCAATGTACACAATACAATATCATATTTTAAGTTTTCGAAATCTTGACTGAGAACATCTTCACAGCGAAAACTTATATTAGGATAATCTAAAGATAATTTAGTAGCATAATTAACCGTAAAGGCATTGGCATCAATACCAATTAATTGAAAATTTAAATTATTAATAATTCCAAAATCAGCTAGTGTTCGCAACATATCTCCATTACCACACCCTACATCTACAATCGTAATTTGCTGTGACTTTGGAACAGAAACAATTAAATCACGAAGACCAAGTAAAGATAATTTGTTTCCTCCTAAGAGCTGATTTATTTTGGCAATTTTATCTAAGGCATCCCTCAATATTTCTCCTTCCAATGCGAAATCATCCATAATTTCTGGGGCGTTAGATCTATATTTTGTATTGATAACCATTTTAGGATTTTAAAGTTATAGGAGAGCCGTGGGTTTGCTTTATAATTTGGGGAACTATAAAAGTAAATCTAATCATTAATTTCATAATAAAAGTAGCAACCTTTTCATTCCGTAAAATTTTAGCTAATAATCTTCCTGTGGCAAGCCTGTATTTAAAATTTTTATTCCATTCTTGCGTGTATTTTTTTTCCAATTCATTTCTAGAACTAATTTTATGATTTAAAAAATCCGAAACTAATTCGGATGCAATTTTAGCACTATGAATTGCCATCGCCATTCCGTTGCCACACAAAGGATGAATTAGTCCAGCCGTGTCGCCAATCATCAAAATATGATTTTCTACAGCCGATTTTTTCTCGAAAGAAATTTGGCTTATTGTTAATGGCTTATCGAAAAGTAAAATGCTATTTTCAAAAACATGCTTCAAATGAGGATTTTTGCAGACTATTTTTGATTGAAATTCTTCAATACTCTTGTATTGCTTAAAGGTTTCATAATCTACTAAATAGCAGATGTTTATTTTGTTGTTTTCGATTTTTGAAACACCACAATACCCACCTTTAAAATTATGAAGCCCCACCAAATCATTAGGAAAAACTCCGGAATAATGTGCTTTTACAGCAAGCCATGGCGATTTTTTAAAAATAAAATTTCGATTTAACTTCTGATCAATATTCGAGCGTTTTCCGAAAGCTCCGATAAGGATTTTTGATTTTAACATTAAATTATTCGTGGTAGAAATGACAAAATCATCTTCGATAAATTGAATGTCAATTACCGTATCTTGAATGATTTGGCAACCCTTTTGAATTGCCTTTTGTGATAAATAATAATCCAATTCATACCGACTTATTCCGAATCCGCCGAGGGGTAAATCACAAGAAATCATTGTTCCTGACGAAGTTGAAAACTGCATTTTAGTGATTTTTGAAGGTTTCAAATCCCTAATTTCAATCCCTAACCAATTGAAATAAGGCAATACTTCATTCGAGATGTATTCGCCACAAACCTTGTGTTTCGGGAATTCATTTTTTTCAATGACAACAACCTTTATTCCCAATTTAGACAAATGGATAGCACTCGTAAGCCCTGCCAAACCTCCACCTATAATTACAACGTCAATAGCGATTTTCATATTCACGCTAATTTAGTACTATTTACGAACCTTTGCTTACATAATTACGTTAAAATTTTACATAAAAAAGAGAAATAGAATATTGCAATGGATACAAAGTCGGGTTTCGATATCTATCGGAATCGCACAACGAGGTTTTGAGAACACTGTTTTTTGTAGTTTAAATCAACTATATTTACGGAAATTTTTATTGATTTAATAACAAACAGAGGTTTTTAGACAAACTGACGTTAGTGGTAATTTTTCGGGAACTCTGCATCTGAAGACAAACTTTTGTATCTTTGAAAAAAGTTTTAAATGACAACAAAAGACAACATATTAAAAACACTTAAATCCAATAAGCTGAAGCTTTCGAAATTTGGTATTCGAAATGTTGGCTTGTTTGGTTCTTATATTCGTAATGAGCAATCTAGTGAAAGTGATATTGATTTGTTAATTGATTTTGAGCCAGAAAAAGAAAACTTTGATAATTATATGGCTGTTTATGATTTGTTTGAGAAACTTTTCAAAAATGAAAAAATTGAGGTTGTTACTAAAAATGGCTTAAGCCCATATATTGGTCCAAAAATTTTAAATGAAGTTCAATATGTCTAAAGATCCAAAAGAATTTCTTAGACATATTCTAGATGAATGTTCTTATATCATTTCGGTTAGCGAGAACTTGTCATTTGAAGATTTCCTAGAAGATGAGACTTTAAAACGAGCTGTTGTTCGAAGTTTAGAAATTGTTGGCGAAGCAACAAAAAAAATTCCAGCAGACTTTAAGGTTAAATGGAATACAATTCAATGGAAAAATATGGCTGGAATGCGTGATAGACTTATTCACGATTATATTGGCGTAAATTATAACATTGTTTGGGATGTTATGAGAAATAAAATTCCCGAAATGCATAAAGAAATTTCAAGTTTTCTGTCAAAAGAATAAAAAACTACCGCTAACAGCTTGGGTTTCTTGGGTGCGCAGTACCAACAATGAAATCTGTAATGAGTTAATTCATCAACGGTTTTAAGAGCAAAAACACATCCAACTCTAAAAATATTTTGAATTTAAAAACAAAACCCTTTCAAAACATTGCTTTGAAAGGGTTTTGTGTTAATGTAAATATAAGTTCTAAATCCCAGCAACTGCTTTTATCTCCTCAATAATTCGCAATGCCAAAGCATCTGCTTGTTGTTGTGAAGGTGCTTCAGTATAAATTCGGATAATAGGTTCTGTATTTGACTTTCTTAAATGCACCCATTCAGTAGCAAAGTCAATTTTTACTCCGTCAATAGTAGTGATATCCTCATTTTTGTATTTCTCGGTCATTGCTACCAGAATGGCATCAACATCTATTTGTGGTGTCAATTCAATCTTATTTTTGCTCATATAATATTCTGGATACGACGCTCGAAGAGCCGAAACAGTCATTTTTTTGTTAGCTAAATGAGTCAAAAATAAGGCAACCCCCACTAGGCTATCACGTCCATAATGCAACTCTGGATAGATAATACCACCGTTTCCTTCGCCGCCAATGATAGCATTGTTTTTTTTCATTAATTCGACAACATTCACTTCGCCTACTGCACTAGCTTCATAATTTCCGTTATGCAAATTGGTAACATCGCGCAAAGCACGAGAAGACGACATATTCGAAACTGTATTTCCAGCGGTTTTACTTAGCACATAATCGGCACAAGCCACCAAGGTGTATTCTTCTACAAACATTTCGCCATCCTCACAAATGAAAGCCAGACGATCAACATCAGGATCTACCACAATACCCAGATGTGCTTTTTCTTTGACTACTAATTCCGATATATCGGTTAAATGCTCTTTTAAGGGTTCTGGATTATGAGGAAAATGCCCGTTGGGTTCACAGTATAATTTCACCACTTCGACACCCATTAATTCTAATAGTTTTGGAATAATAATTCCCCCAGATGAATTCACTCCATCAACAACCACTTTAAATTTTGCGGCTTTAACCGCTTCGATATTGACCAAGGATAAGCTCAACACTTCATCGATATGAATATCCATATATGCTTCATTAACAGTAATTTCACCTAAAAAATCAACATCTGAGAAATTGAAAGCTTCCGCTTCGGCAATTTGGAGGATTTTTTCGCCTTCTATTCCGTTCAAAAACTCTCCTTTTTCATTTAACAATTTTAATGCGTTCCATTGTTTAGGGTTATGAGAAGCTGTTAGAATGATACCACCATCGGCTTTTTCTAACGGAACCGCAACTTCCACAGTGGGAGTTGTTGAAAGACCCAAATCAATCACATCGATTCCTAAACCAATAAGGGTGTTCACTACCAAATTATGAATCATAGGTCCTGAAATTCTGGCATCACGACCTACTACTACTTTTAGTTTTCTTCCCGCTTCTAGTTTCCCGCTTCCATCTATCAAAAAAGTCCCATAAGCCGAAGCAAATTTTACAGCATCTACTGGAGTTAGATTATCGCCTACTCTTCCTCCTATTGTTCCTCGAATTCCTGATATTGATTTAATTAAAGTCATTAGTTTTAGTTTAATTTTGAAATATAAATTTTAAATTGCTCACAAATATAATAATTGGTGGTTTATATAAGCATCTTTAGAATTTAAAAAAAAACATTTAATTTCAACAAGGTAGTCAAATGAATTTTCTAGCGCACATCTATCTTTCTGGAGATAACGATTTGATAAAAATCGGCAATTTTATGGCTGATGGTATTCATGGTAAAAATTTTGACATTTTCCCTATGGATATTCAAAAAGGAATCATTTTGCACCGAGCCATCGATACTTTTACCGATGCACATCCCCTATTTCGACAAAGTACAAAAAGACTCCATGCCAACTATCATCATTATTCCGGAATTATTGTAGATATATTCTATGACCATTTTTTGGCAAAAAACTGGGGCAATTATTCTAATGAAAGTTTAGAAGATTATACCATTAATTTTTATACTTCACTGCAAGATAATTTCGAATTCCTTACCGATAAAACTCAAAAAATGATGCCTTATTTGATAAACCAAAATTGGTTATTGAGTTACCAAACTATTGAAGGCATAGAAATCATTCTAGAAAAAATGGATAACCGCATGAAACGAAACTCGGTGATGCGGCAGTCTGTTGCAGAATTGAATACTTATTATTTAGAATTTGAATCTGAATTCACTGCTTTTTTTGAAGAATTAATAACTCATTCCTATCATAAATTACAAATTTTATAAAATTAATAGTCTGATTTAAGTTTTGCATTAAATTAATTGATTTTTTTATTCAAAAAGCCATCGGATGGGCGTTGAGAGAATATTATAAAACAAATCCAGAATCTGTCAAAGACTATGTAAATCAAGCCAATTTAATGCCTTTGAGCCAAAAAGAAGCTTTGAAAAACTTTTTTTAAGTTTCAAAAGTTGTTATCTTAGCATTTTAGTACCACTTAAAATGCTCAAAAAATACCTGCATAAATTAGAAGATACTCTCGTCTGGTCTCAAAGCAAACTAACTAATAAACAGTTTCTATTTTTATCTAGCGTTTTAGTTGGTATTTCAGTAGCTTTTGCTGTAATTGTTTTAAAAACTTTTGCCCATTGGGTTTTTCAATTTGCCACTTTTGTGAATGGAATTGTAAAACTAAGTTTCATCAACAGTATATTACCTGTCATTGGTATTCTATTAACCGTTTTTGTTGTCAAAAGGTTTTTGGGTGGTAGTATCGAAAAAGGTACCTCTCAAATTTTATATAATGTTGCTAAGAAAGCAAGTATTATTCCTGCAAAACAAATGTATGCCCAAATCGTCACTAGTTCCCTCACTATTGGATTTGGTGGATCTGCAGGTTTAGAAAGTCCTATTGTTATTACGGGAGCTGCTTTTGGTTCCAACTATGCACAAAGATACCGACTTCCCTACAAAGACAGAACCCTTTTGATAGGTTGTGGCGTTGCTGCAGGAATAGGTGCGGCTTTTAATGCTCCCATTGCAGGCGTTTTGTTTGCTATTGAAGTATTATTGGTCGATGTGAGTATCGCTGCTTTTACACCAATTATGATTGCGGCAGCAACGGGTGCTTTGGTTTCAAAAATCGCATTAGACGAAACCATATTATTATCGTTTAAACAGCAGCAAATATTCAATTATCATAATATACCGTATTATATAATGCTTGGATTACTTACAGGACTCCTTTCGGTTTACTATTCTAGAAATTTTCAAAGAGTGGAACATGTTTTTGCACGAATGAAATTTTCACCTTATAAAAAAGCACTTTTCGGTGCCTCTTTTTTAGCCATAATGATTTTTATTTTTCCAACACTTTTTGGAGAAGGATACGAAAGTATTAAAATATTATCTGAAAACAACCCTGGTCAATTGCTTGAAAATACACTGTTTAGTAGTTTTAGAAATAATAGTTGGGTACTATTGTTTTTTGTTGGATTCACCATGATGCTCAAAGTATTTGCAACGGGAATAACCTTAGGAAGTGGTGGTAATGGTGGTAATTTTGCACCTTCCCTTTTCTTAGGATCCTACTTAGGGTTTTTCTTTTCTAATGTGATTAATCTAATAGGGATTGCTAAATTACCGGTGAGTAATTTTACCCTTGTAGGCATGTCAGGAATTCTTAGCGGATTGTTTCATGCACCGCTAACAGCCATTTTTCTTATTGCAGAAATAACCGGAGGGTATGACCTAATGATTCCGCTGATGATCGTTACTTCCATTAGTTTTGCCATTTCAAAGCGCTTTGAAAAACACTCTTTGGATGTAAAAAATTTAGCTAAAAAAGGGCATGCTTTTACAAGCAATAAAGATAAAAATATACTTTCTACTTTAGATACTAATAGTATTATTCAAACAGATTATTTGACTGTCTCACCTGATGAAAACTTAGAAAAATTAGTTGATCTTATTTCTCACTCCAATCAAGTCATATTTGCTGTAGTAAATAAAGAAAAAGAATTACTGGGTATTGTTCATTTCAATAATATTAGAGAAATTATTTTTAATCCGTATAGAGTGAAATTTACTTTTGTAAAAGAAATAATGACCAAACCAATCGATGTGATTTACCCAACAGATAGTATGGAAATTGTGATGAATAAGTTTGAAAATTCAAAAGTGGTATTTTTACCAGTGATTAAAAACGCAAAATATTATGGTTTTATTTCGAAATCAATTGCGCTTGAAGCCTATAGAACGAAGTTGAAATCTATGACTATTGAATAATAAATTTACACCTTATTTATACTACTTCAGAAAACATTTTTCATCAACTAAAGAAAAAAAAACGATTTCATTCAAAAAATTATTATTTTTACTATTCACTATATCATTTTCAATGAACGCTAACGACGCTTTACTCACTAAATTTTACACTGCATTTGCGAATGCTAACTCAAATCAAATGAGCGAATGCTATCATGCTAAAATTCAATTTAGTGATCCAGTCTTTGGATTATTAAAGGGAAAAGAAGTTTCTGCTATGTGGGAAATGCTATTAGAAAAAAGTAACGGAAATTTAGTTATTGATTTTTCTGAAGTAAAAGCCGATGATTATTCTGGCTCGGTAAAATGGGTTGCAACATATCGCTTTAGCAAAACCAACCGTAAAGTAATTAATATCATTCATTCCAAATTTCAGTTTCAAGATGGTTTAATTATCAAACAAGCTGATGATTTTGATGTTTGGAAATGGGCATCGCAAGCATTAGGAGTTTCAGGTTTTCTTTTAGGCTGGACAGGATATCTTCAGAAAAAAATTCAAAAAAACGCTTCTGATTCATTAAAATCTTTTAGTAACTAACAGTTAGCTTTTAATTAATCGAATTCCAAAGAATTAAAATCAAATTGCCATTTCCCTTCTTTGTCATATCGCAATTGACCATTTTCAACCTCTAATGGACAATCAAAATTATTAGTATATAAACCTCCCGTTCCTAAACCTTGCGGCATCAAATTATGCTGTAAAAACGTCCATTGTGCAATGGCGTTCAATCCAATATTTGATTCCAATGCCGAAGTAATCCACCAACCAATATTGTATTTTTCTGCTAATAAAATCCATTCTTTTGTGCCTCGAAAACCACCAACAAAACTAGGTTTTAAAATGATGTATTGAGGCTTGATTTTTTGAAGTAAAGACTCCTTTTTTTCCAAAGAAAAAACACCAATTAATTCCTCATCCAATGCAATAGGAATTGGAGTAGTTTTACACAGTTCTGCCATACTGTCAGTGTTGTTTTTTTGTATTGGTTGTTCTATGCTATGTAATTTAAATTCAGATAATTGGTTTAATCTATATAAAGCTAAATTCGAATCAAAAGCACCATTAGCATCGACCCTTATTTCAATTTTTTCAGGACTAAAATTCTGTCTAATATATCGCAATAATAGCAGTTCTTTATCAAAATCTATAGCCCCGATTTTTAATTTAATACAACTAAATCCATTAGCGATTTTTTCTTCTATTTGTTTCTTCATAAAAGCTTCTTCTCCCATCCAAACTAATCCGTTTATAAGAATACTCTTTTCGCCTTTTGTAAACGCTGAAGAAAAAAGCAAAAAAGGATCTTCACTTGCTAATGATAAGAAAGCCATTTCAACACCAAATTGTATCGAAGGAAACTCGATTAAGGCTTCCCAAAGTTGGTTTTCGCCAAGGTGAATATTAGAACACGTCCATTCTAATTTTCCTTCATAATCAGGTCTGTCGTCAATACTCAAACCTCTCAAAATTCCACACTCGCCTATTCCTTTTTTACCATTCTTTTCAATAACAATAAACCAAGTTTCCTTCTCCGTCATCACGCCACGAGAAGTTCCCGAAGGTTGTTTAAATTGTAAAATATATTTGTGATAGCTTGCTTTCAAGTTAGAAAATATTTAAAACTTCAATACTGCAAATTTAAACTAATAGCATCAGAAAAAATGATGTAAAAAAAATGATTTTCATTTATTTTGGTTAAAAAACATTACAGAGTTGTCTCCTAAAAATTTTATTTTAGAGATGTCTTTATGATTAATTAGTTGCCCGATTAAAAACCCAAATGCATCTATTCCGAAAAGTACATTCGCATCAACCAAATGCCATTTTACAATGTAGGTTTTATTGCCTCTAAAAACC
>JANMZS010000067.1:0-16865 GCA_031383535.1 Flavobacterium sp. | reverse complement strand
CTAAACTACTTAGTTGAAGTTGATGGCGCGAAATTCCTTGGATATGTTGCATGGTTAAATATACAATATGTATGTTTTTCTTACAAGTATTTTAGTATATTTGTTGAGGAGATTGTGAAGTTTTTTCACGGTCTGACGTTAGGCGCAATGGCAGCAGACACAACAACATAACATTCAGTATAAACATTAAAATTAGTCCAATGGAAAACAAACAAGGCAAACCTAAAATTCTTAAAAGTAGGTATATACCAACAGCTGAATTTTATAGCCAAATTATTGACAGTTTACAAGATTATTCCATTTTTACGTTAGACGAAGAATTCATCATAAATAGTTGGAGTTCTGGCTCGACAAAAATATTTGGTTACGAAACAGACGAAGTTGTTGGACAACATTTTGATTTAATATTTACAGCAGAAGACATAAAAAATGGTATTCCGAAAAGGGAAATCGAAACAGCTTTAAAAGAAGGCAGAGCAACAGATAATAGATGGCACATTGCTAAAGACAACAGCCTTTTTTATGCTTATGGCTTGGTTTTTCCACTCACTGGTTTAGATGGAGAGATGTTGGGTTATGTAAAAATTTTACGGGACTTAACAGAAAGAAAGCAATCAGAGGACGCTATAAAAAAATATGTCAAGGAATTGGAAGAACTTAATACACATAAGGAAAGTGTTCTGGCAATACTTTCACACGACTTAAGAAGCCCTCTTTCATCGATTATTGGAACAGCAAAATATTTGAAAGAAAATTTTCATAAAATGAAACCCGATACTGTCCAGAAAATGCTCGAATTACTTTATAAATCATCTACTGATGAACTAGAGATGTTAGACTATTTAGTAGAATGGGCGAGAATAAAATACGCATCAGACGTATTTTCCCCAACAAAAATAAAACTAACAGAATACATTAATAAAGTTTTTGAAACCTTAAACGAAACTGCTTCAATAAACACTATAAATCTTCATCACGAAATTGAAGAGAATACTTCGGTATTTGCAGATAGTAAAATGTTAATTTCCATTATTCAAAATATCGTTTCAAATGCTATAAAACATACAGGAAAAGGAGGAACAATAACGGTTTCCGCAAAAAGCAAAGATGACAAAATTATTGTTCAGGTTAAGGACACTGGAATTGGAATGTCGAAAGAAATAATGGCAAAACTTTTTACACCACAAATGAAAACCCTTTCAGAAACAAGAAAAAAGAATAAGGGTGCTGGAATTGGATTATTATTGGTAAAAGGATTTTTAGAAAAAAATGGTGGTGAAATATGGGTAGAAAGTATTGAAGGCGAGGGTTCATCTTTTTATTTTACATTACCCATTGAGAAACCATTATATAAAATAGGAAGTTCAGACGAAATTATGTTTGACGAAAGTGCTTAATACAAAGACCGGTGAACGACATTGAAACAGCCACAGCGTATAACAGCACATTTGCAATAGGCGGGGTTTCGTGCTCCGCAGACAGGTTTGTGGTTAAAGAAATCTTAGTGCTCCGAAAGGACATTTGTGCTAAAAAGCCCGCCCATCGCAAATCTGCAAAACGTTACCAGTAACTTTCATAACGTAAGCATAAAACGAGAAAATGATAACTTCAGAAGAATTAATTACCGCTGTAGAAAATGATGCGACAGAAATTAACTTTAAATCTGTTGCGGAAAATTTACTAGAAGCAATTACCCCAACTGGTGCGAGCGTCACGCTCGTACATATTGTCAAAACCGCCTTACCGCACAGCTTTATTAGACGAATATAAAAATCAAGAAATGGAATAATGAACGATCAGCAAAAAACATCCATCCGTTTTTTTGACGATCGTGAGGTACGTGCCTTATGGGATGAGCAAAATGCCAAATGGTGGTTTTCGGTATTGGATATTGTGGCTGTACTCACCGATCAAGACGACTATGCCAAGACCAGAAACTATTGGAAGTACCTAAAAGCAAAGCTGAAAAAGGAAAATAATGAAAAAGGAAGTGATATTGCTCAGTTGGTTAGTGCTACTACCCAACTGAAATTACTTGCCAATGATGGCAAACGCTATAAAAGTGATATGTTGGATTATAGCGGCATTATTGCATTGGGTAAACAATTTCCAAGCAAAAAGGCAAACCGATTTATAGAATGGTTTACTTACAGCGATGAAAGCATAGACGGAAAAAGCAAAACAAAGGCGTATGCCCTGTTTGAAAGTTCTTTTATAGATAATATAGAGGTGGGAACAATAAAGGGTTTACAACAAATTCATGGGTATTTGTTTGGTGGCTTATATGATTTTGCGGGATAAATAAGAACTAAAAGCATTTCTAAAGGGGGTTATAAATTTACACCTGCACATTATTTAGAAACGCATTTAGCAAAAATAGGAGAGATGCCAGAAACTAACTGACATCAGCAGGAATTACAGGTGTTTCGGATAGATACAAAGTCTTCAGAAATTCGGCAGACATCGGAACTATCTTGGTTTTGCATTGTAATTCAACAAATCGTTTAACAATTAAAAATTTAAAAAAATGTTTACAATAGAACAAATCAAAGCGGCTCACAGCAAAGTAAAATCAGGTGCTGACTTCCCTTCTTACATTAAAGAGATTAAATCATTAGGTGTTACTCATTACGAAGCCTATGTAACAGACGGTCATATTGACTATCACGGTGCTAACGATTATACTGCAAAAGTGCCTGCAAAGTATGACCCGTTAGTAATTGCTGACAATTCAAAAGGTGAAGAATTTAAAGCAGAATTAGTTGCTCACCAACAAGGTAAAACGGACTTCTTAACCTTTATAAAAATGTGTGCAACATTTGGCATTGAAAAATGGGCAATCTGTATGGACAAGATGACCTGCACCTATTACAACAAAGCAGAAAATAAAATACTGGTGGAAGAGATACCACAATAAAAACTGCCTACAACAGCTAGGGTTTCGTTGCGGCTGCTAGCCAAACAATGAAACCCGTGTTGAATCCGCCATGGCGGACAGCCTAGAACCGATTACCTGCGCTAACGATTGTAGTGACGAAACATAGAATGCGCCATCGGGATTATTGCAACTCGACCCTAACATTGTATTTGTTTTCGCTCAAAATACTTTCTATAGAGCCAAAGGAGGCGATACTTCGTTGTTCTTCTCTTGTTTTTTTCATGGCAATCTGTTTCAGGCAGTTTTGAAACCGACTCACTTCTTTGAGATTGGTCAAAATTAATCCAGGAACAGGAGCGTTATTTCCGTCTTTGTCTTTAGAAACCATCGTAAAGTGAGATGAATTGCAGTGTTTTATAACTCCAGTTCTGATGTTTTCGGCTTCTACCCGAATGCCTACAATCATAGAACTTTTTCCAACATAATTGACACTTGCTTTCATGGTGACCAATTCGCCAACTTCTATGGGTAACAAAAAATTGACTGTATCTACCGAAGCCGTAACACAATAATTACCTGAATATTTCGAGGCACAGGCAAAGGCAATTTGATCTAGTAAAGACAAGATATATCCACCGTGTATTTTACCACTAAAATTGGTATGTGAAGGCAACATCAACTCCGAAATACTGATATGTGATGAGCTAACAGTTTTGAAAATAGGTGTCATTTGGATAGATTTAGATTAAAAATGGGCAATATTATTAGTCTTGTTTATTTATAAAAATAAGTACTTTAGTATATTTACTTTTCAGACTCAAAAAAAAATTTGCCACGAATGCACGAATTTTTTAAATTAATTAGTGAATTCGTGGCTCATATTTAAGTTATACAACTTAGAGGTTTAATTAAACATTATGACTATCCGTTACTAATACCATTGTGTTTTATTTTGTCAGAAATGACAAAACAGATAAATTTTATTCGTAAGATATTTTTTGGTACAAGTAGCGGACAGTCATATTAAACATTTATAGCCAATTCTATAAAATTAATTTTTGGAGATTCACATAATGAGCAACAATACTCTTCGGGTAAATCTTTGAACAAAACATCTTTCGGAATTTCTTGAATTTTGTCTCCAAATTCAGGATTATAAATGGTCAAACATTCAGGGCATTGATGAACAATTTGCTCTACTTTTTCCTTTTTTGATGCGGTATTAGTTAATTCAAGGACAGAATTTCCCAATCCTTCAAAATATTTTTTACTCAATTCAATTAGAATATTGGGTAGTTCCAATTTATCAACATCTTGAGCAACTACAATATATTCTTTGGTGTTAGGGTCAAAATTTTTGGCATATAAAACATTGAATGTATCTCGGATTTTTATAGATTCCAATTCTTTTGGAATATCATTTTTCTCAACAACCACTGAGGTAAAATAGTGCCCATCTCTATTATAATCAGACAATCCAAAAGTAAGTCCATAAGTGCTAATGTCAAATTGGTCTAAGGTTCTCACCAAAAAGGTTTTGAGATTCAGTGCCCATTCTTCGGACACTGGTAAATGCCAGTTGAGTTCTAATAATGAATGTCTTACATTGATTCCTTTTTTTCCAAGGAATTTCTCCCAGTCTAATTTTCGTTCTCTTGGAATTCCTTTTACAATAAATGATTTCCAAGGGGTGATGCATATTTTACCTATTTTACAGTCAAAACATAAATCACACATCTCTTTCAAAAACTCTAAATCATACAAGTTATTACGCCAGTATAAACCAAGCCAATATTGGTCAATGCCTAATTTATTCATCCCCTCATAATAAGGGAAAGGGTAAAACGGAATATGTAAAGGTTTGTCAATTGTTCGATTATTAGTATCTAAAGCGTCATTCACCAATTGAAAAATCATGTCTACAGAATCGGGTTCTTCGCTAAGAATTTTTTCAATAGCATAATAGACTTCTGCAATATTCCAGCTATAAATAAGCACGGGATATAATTCCATTTTTTCCCATTTTGGCAAACGGATATACACATACCAATAATCTTCATGATCCGAGGCAATAAAGTTAATATGTCCAGTAAACAAGGGAACTAGTTGTTGTCTTGGATCTGTAATATTTACTTTAAGTGCGGGTTGGTCTTTGAATTGTTCTAAAATATATAAAAACTTATTTCCAGTTAACCAAGGGGTGTTTCTAAAAATATCTGTCGAAACATAAGAGGTTACTATATTATTTCCGCTTTTTTCATTGGGATAAACGATAAGATGTTTTCCCGCTTTTTCCTTGTCTATGGCTTTAAAACCTTTAGGAAAAATAATATCTTGTCTCGAACCAAAAGAGATTGCTTTTAGTCCTTGTTCAAGGCCCATATTCACGATTTCTCGTAATTCGCCTGGAGATATTACACCACCTTTAATGATTAGTCTTGTTAATTCCATGTTTTCCATATTTTAGATTTTATAGCAATGACAGTCTGCTATCTGAACACGAATATTATTTAAATTTAGATAAAATTTCTTTTACTTCGGTTTTGCAACTTCCACAGCCAAGTCCTGCTCCTGTGGTTTTGCACAATTCGGTAAAATTAGTCACACCGCTTTTTATGCAATCTTCTATATTTCCTTTTCCAACTTGACTACACGAGCAAACGAGTTTTCCTAAAACAGGTTTGGCGTCGGATCGCCCTCTTAATAAGGTATTTCTTTTGTCGGCAAGTTCAATTTTGCTTTCTATTAGGGTTTTAAATTCGGCAAATTCATTTTTATCCCCCATCAATATAGCACCAATAAGCAGGTCATTTTTGACCACACATTTTTTATAATAGCGTTTTCCTAAATCGGCAAATACAATTTCTTCATAAGCATCGTCATTATCTGGAATTTCAATTTCGCCAATGCTACAAAGATTAATATCCTCTAGTTTGAGAATATTCATTAATACCGATCCTTTGTAAAAACTACTAATATCTCCCGCCAAGAAATTGGCTAATATATCAGCCTGTTCTTCGGCAGCCGATGTGATTCCGAATAACTGATTATTGAATTCTGCTATTTCTCCAATGGCATAAACAGCCGGGTTTGAAGATTGTAAATATTGATTGACTTTTACGCCACGACCACATGCTATTCCTGATTCTTTGGCTAATTCAATATTTGGGATGGTTCCAATAGTGTACACAATGGCATTGGCAAAGATGATTCGACCACTTTTAAGGGCAATTTCAATTTCGTTGGGATTATCAGTATCAAAAACGGTGCTTACCTCGTTATCAAAATATATTGGAATGTCTCTAAGTTGTATTTCTTCGGCCAATAATTTACTCGAAACCCGATCTAATTGACGTTCCATCAAACGGGATGCTCTTTGAATTATCGTGATTTTTACTTTTTTATGTTTTAAGGCGGCAGCTAGTTCTAGTCCTAGTAAACCCCCGCCTACAATCACTACATGCTGCTCTTCGGGAGCTAAATTTGTTTGATCTAGATAGTTTTTTAATCTATCAGCATCCGATTTTTTTCGCATTGTAAAACGACCTGGTAAATGCAATTGGGCATTTTCAGGAATAAAAGGACGACTCCCCGTAGCTAAAATTAAGGAATCGAAAGTATGCGTTTCGCCATCACTATCAATAATTTGGTTTTCTTTAGCATTGATTTTATCAATCGCAACCATGGTCTTCATCGTAATGTTTAATTTACTTAACGCCTCTTCTTTAATTTTTAAGAGTTGCTCCCACGACAGCTCGGCTGTCACATATTCGGGTAATAACACTCGATTATAAAAAGGATTTTCTTCGTTAGAAAAAACAATTATTTCATCGGTAGTATTAATTTCTCGGTAGTTTTGGATAAATCTAAAAGCTGCTGCACCTGCTCCAACCACGGCAATTTTTTCAAACGGTTTGATGTATTTTGCAATAGCCACCGTTGCGTATTTAAAATCGGGTTCTTTTGACGTAGGGTCAACAAGTGTATTGGTTAAATTATTAGTTCTGTTGAGGTCGTTTTCTAATTGTTTTCCCCAGTGCATAGGCAAGAATACGACACCTTCCCGAATCGAATCTGACACCTTGGCTTTAACGCGAACCGTTCCGTTTTTGTTAGAGACAACCACAATATCACCGTTTCCGATTTTCGATTTAAAGGCGTCAATTGGGTTTATTTCTAACATCGGACTCGGGATGTGAGTCATCAATCGAGATACTTTTCCAGTTTTGGTCATCGTATGCCATTGATCTCGAATTCGTCCCGTTGTTAAAATAAACGGAAACTTAGCATTGGGTGGTACCGAAGTATTTTCGATAGCCGTTGGAATATTAAAAATAGCTCTTTTTGAAGGCGTAAAGAATTTTTTATCAGCAAACAAACGAGGAGTTCCGGGATGTCCATAATCAGGAACAGGCCATTGAAAAGTTCCTTCGTTGATGAGTCGATTATAATTTAAGAAGGAGACATCGATGTTTGAATCCTTGGTCATTAAACAGTATTCTTTATAAATATCTTCGGTGGTGTTGAAATTGAAACCACTGAATTTCATTTTTTTTGCAAAACGAATCAGAATTTCAGTGTCTGGGAGGGCTTCGCCGGGAGGATTTATGCCTTTTGGCAAATAAGAAATTCGTCTTTCGGAGTTGGTCATCGTGCCATCCTTTTCGAGCCATCCCGCAGCGGGTAATAATAAATCTGCGAATTTTGATGTGTCTGAATTATGCGAAATGTCTTGAACAACAACAAATTTGGCATTGGCTAATGCTTTTTCTACGCGTCTGGCTTCGGGTAAACTTACTAGCGGATTGGTACAAATAATCCAAATAGCTTTCATTTTTCCAGATTCTAAAGCATCAAACATTTCAGTAGCGGTTAATCCCGGTTTTTCTGAAATTTCGCTAACACCCCAAAAATCAGCTACTTCTTTACGATGCTGAGGATTGTTTAATTCTTTATGAACAGCCAGTAAATTAGCCATTCCGCCTACCTCTCGACCGCCCATGGCATTGGGTTGTCCTGTCAAAGAAAATGGACCAGAACCTGGTTTTCCAACCTGTCCTGTAAGTAATGAAAGGTTAAGCAAAGCGGTATTTTTATCTACACCAATCACACTTTGATTGAGTCCCATTGCCCAAAGTGAAATAAATCCTTTGGCTTTTCCAATCATATCGGCGGCTAATTTAATTTCGTTGACCGAAATACCACAAAGTTTTGAAGCTTTTTCAAAAGAACTAGAAAGTACTAGGTCTTTATAAAGCTGATAATTTTCAGTATGGTTTTTTATAAAATCAGAATCGGCATATCCTTTTTCTATCAATCTTTTTGCCAATGCGTGATACAAAATAATGTCTGTACCCGGAATTATCTGTAAATGTAAATCGGCCGCTAAAGCGGAATCTGTTTTGCGAGGATCAATAACGATAATTTTTACCTTTGGGTTTTTTTCTTTGTGCATTTCAATTCTACGAAATAGAATAGGGTGGCACCAAGCTGGATTTGCTCCAGTGATAAGGAAAGTGTCGGCTAATTCAATATCATCATAAGCGATGGGCACTGAATCTTCACCAAAGGTTTTTTTATACCCAGCTACTGCCGAGCTCATACACAATCTCGAATTGGTGTCTATATTATTAGTTTTGATAAAACCTTTGACCAATTTATTAACAAGATAATATTCTTCGGTGAGGCATTGCCCAGAAATGTAAAAACCAACACTATCGGCCCCGTATTTTCTAATCATCGAACTAAACACTGCCGCAGCACGATCTAGCCCTTCATCCCAACTAACCCTTTCCTTTGGATGGGATTTACTCCATCGCATTTCGGGATATAGTATTCGGTCAGATGTGTCATTAACTACATAGTGTAGATTCATGCCTTTAGAGCAAAGCATGCCTTTGTTGACTGGGTGATCTTTGTCGCCTGTAACAGTAACTCCGTTCTTCGGGTCGTTTTTTACAATAATTCCGCAGCCTACACCACAATAGGAACACGTAGTTTTGATTTCTGAATTTTGCATTATGGATTCTTTATTAATTATGAAAGTAAATAATGTTTACTTTTATAGCTTTCGAATGTGTAAAAATAAGTATTTTTACGTATTAATACGTATAAATTCAAAAATATTTTTTAAATTTGTTTTTATGAAATAAGTATAACCGAAAATTAGTCATAAACACCAACTTAGGATATGCAAATTGCATTATGATCAATAAAAATCAATAAACACCTACATAATGAAAGAAAATGTAGCCCATTGCAATACCTGCGTCAACGAAAATTGTTTTATAAAAAAACACATTCATTTGGACAAAATGAAAAATTACATAGAAAACAAATACAGTTTTCTTTGTAAAAAAGGACAGCAGTTTGTTATCGAAGGGTCGCCAACACAAGGGTTGTATTTTATTTATAAAGGAAAAGCAAAAACCGTAAAAACAGGTATTAACGGAAGGGAACAAATCGTTAGATTTACCAAAGACGGTGATACTGTTGGGTTTAGAGGATTCGGAACAAGTAAACGTTATTTGATTGGAGCGTATGCGCTCGAAGATACGATTTTATGTAATTTTAATAATGAGCATATTTTAGAAATACTTCATACTGTTCCAGAGTTTACTTTTGATTTAATGTTATTTTATGCGGAGGAGCTTAATAAAAGCGAAAACAATATACGCAAAATTGCCCACATGAATGTCCGAGAACGAGTTGTTGACACCATATTATATATCCATAGAAAATTTGGACAAATCAACGGTATTATTGACCTTGATTTGACAAGAAAAGAAATAGCCGATTTCGCTGGAACTACAGACGAACAGGTGATTCGTGTTATTTCTAGCTTAAAAAAAGAAATGCTTATTAAGACAGTCGGCAAAAAAATAGGCTTATTAAATGTCGATAAATTGAGATTAGAAATTAAAGAACATAAATACCTTTAGTTTTTACCTCTTATACAAACCCTTTTTTATTGGTCACAGAAATAGTTTAAAACCATGCCTGGCGGTAGACAGGCCTGCACTTTAGTGCATTTCCCTTTCAGGTTTTAAAAATTTTAAGCCACGAATTTGCTTCACCAGTTCGACCTTTGGTCTCGGGTCACAAATTTCTACAAATTAATTAGTGCTAATTAGCGCTAATTAGTGATCCCGAAAGCTTTCGGGAGAGGCAAATAAAATAAGTTTTACAACCGCGCAGACTTTCAGTCTGCAAACCAAATCTATGGACTTCCAGTCCATGGTGGTTTAGTTTATTCCTAATACCATTTAGTTTTTTCTTATACTAAGTAGGTAAAAACACGTATTTTTTTCAAATCAAACACGCCACGTGTATTTTATTAAACACTGTAAATCAATTGTTTGATTTATTTAATTGCTGAAAAGCAGTTTTTAATCTGCATAATCTTATTTTTTAAATGTAGTAAAAGATGATACACTTACGTCATAAGTCGCTAAACTAAGTAATACTACTTACGTACATTTGCTTCATACTAATTTAAATAAAATGATTATGCTAAAGATTACTACAACATTGCAAAAAATCGAAGGATTTAGAAAAGGAAAAGCTGCTACTATGAGTTTTTCAAAATCAATTTTTTTAGGTATTACATTGTTAATACTTGGTCAAAATGTATCGCATGCGCAGTTAACCGTGACAGGTCAGTTTAGAGAAAGAACCGAAGCGAGAGGTGGATTTGGTACTTTATTACAAGATGGAAAAAAAGGAGCTACGTTTACCTCTCAAAGAACAAGATTGAATGTGGGTTTTGCAGGGTATAGATATAAGGTCTATGCGTCTTTACAAGATGTTCGTGTTTGGGGGCAAGATGCTTCTTCCATCAATAGAACAACAACTGAAGCAAATAATGGATTGTTACTTCATGAGGCATGGACAGACCTTAGTTTAATTGATACGCTTAGTACCATTCAAAATTTTTCTTTAAAAATTGGACGCCAAGAGATTGCTTATGATGATCAAAAAGTACTAGGAAGTTTAGATTGGTTGCAACAAGGCAGAAGACACGATGCGATTGTGTTGAAATATGCTAACAAAGGTTGGACTGTAGATTTAGGAGCTGCTTTTAATCAAAGAAGCGAACAATTGACAGGTACTACTTATAATGGTTTGCCTTCAACTACTGCTGGATACGCAGCAGGTACTAACGGTATAACTAATATGTATAAATCTTTTCAATATGCTTACATCGGTAGAAAATTCTTCTTTGGAGATATGTCATTCTTATTCTTTAAAGATGATTTTGCAAAGTTTACTGCAACAGGAACTCCAGCAGTTACTACTTGGATTCAAGGAGTAAATGCTCGTACTACAACAGGTATTTATTATAATGTTAACCCAACTAGAAAATTAAACTTAAATGGTAGTTTCTACTACCAAGGTGGGCATGATAAAGTAGGGAAAACAATTAGTGCTAGATTAGGATCATTGACAGCAACATATCTAGTAAATAGAAAGTTATATTTAGGAGCAGGAGCTGATTTTTTATCAGGAACAAACGCTACTGGAGCAACTCAAAACAATCAATTTGATCCTTTATACGGAACGCCACACAAGTTTTGGGGTACCATGGATTATTTCTATGTAGCTAGTGGGTTTGGTTCACAAGGTTTGTTAAACTATTACCTAAAAGCCAAATATCTTGCTAGTGACAAATTAAGTTTATTTTTAGATGTTCACGGATTTGAATCAGCAGCTAGACTAGCAGGTGATAAAACACCATATTTAGGTACTGAAGTTGATTTAACCGCAAAATATAATTTCACGAAAGTAATCAACATCGAAGCGGGTTATTCAGTAATGGCAGCAACAAACACATTGGCTGCGGTTAAGGGTGTAGTAAATCCAAAATTAACGGCTCAATGGGCTTATGTCATGTTAAAAGTGACTCCAAATTTCTTGAATACCAAAAAAATGTAATTCTAAAGAATTGAATTAAAAATTAAAAAAATAAATACCATGAAAAAATCAATAAAAAAATATTCAAGTAATTTCCGAATGGTAATGTTAGCTATACTGTTAACATTAGGGACTGCTTTTACACAAATCAATGCTCAAGAACCCGTAAAATTAGGATTCATCCCTTTGACTGATTGTTCGCCATTAGTTATGGCAAAAGAATTGGGTTTATTCAAAAAATATGGTGTTGAAGTAGTCTTAACCAAAGAAACTTCATGGGCAAATGTTAGAGATAAAATCTTAACAGGCGAACTTGACGGAGCTCATTGTTTATATTCTATGCCTTTTTCTGTGTACACAGGAGTAGGAGGAAAAGAAGGATCATTAATGAGAATAGCCATGATGCTAAATGTAAATGGTCAAGCGATTACTCTTTCGAATGATTTTTGTGGAAAAGTAGGATTCAAACAAATGAATAAAGTTACTCCAGTTGTAGCTGCCAAATTAAAAGCGGAAAAAGAAGTGACTTTTGCCATGACGTTTCCTGGTGGAACACACGATTTGTGGTTGCGCAACTGGATGTCATTAGCAGGACTGAACCAAAAAGCAGTAAAAATTATTACGATTCCTCCCCCGCAAATGGTGGCGAATATGAAAGTGGGTAATATGGATGGATATTGTGTTGGAGAGCCTTGGGGTGGTGTTGCTGTAAAACAAGGAATTGGTTTTACTCAAATCGCTTCCCAAGACATTTGGAAAGATCATCCTGAAAAAGCTTTAGTAGTGAATAACGAATTCAGTACAAAACACAAGTCTGATCTTGTAAAAGTAATGAAAGCAGTAATGGAAGCTTGTAAATGGTTAGATGTTCCTGCCAATCGTAAAAAAGCAGCAGCAATTATCGGAAAAGCTCCTTATGTTAATGCACCTGCCGAAGTTATTGAGTCAAGATTAATGGGAGATTATAACCTAGGTTGCAACCAAGGAATAGAAGTGTATGACAATGATTATATGTTATTTCACAAAGGTGGAATGGTTAATTTTCCACGTAAATCGTATGGAATTTGGGCAATGGCACAATATGTTCGTTTTGGATATTTAAAAGAAGAGCCAAACTATAAAGCCATAGCTGAAAAAATAGTTATGGATGATTTGTATGCAGAAGTTGCCGCAAGTATGAAGGTAAAAGTGCCTAACGACGATATGAAGCCTTTTTCTCTTACTATGGACAAAACCGTTTTTGACCCAAACAATCCGTCTGCTTATTTGAAAGTAGTCAAAAAATAAATCACTGATAGCACAACAGTATTTAGTCACTAAAATACTGTTGTGTTTTTAAAAAATCAAATCAAATTAAATTATAATACCATGTCAAATAAAAACATACTAACCCTAGATGATTTAGAACAAAACGCAGCAGTTGTTCTGGAATCTAACGTTGGAAATTCAAAAAATAACGAAAAATTAGCTGAAACTTTGAGTCTAATTTTCGAAAAATCAAAATCTGTCTTTTTTGCAGCGATTGGACTTATTATTTTTGGAGGTTTATGGGAACTTTTAAGTGCTTATACCGAAAATGCACTCCCAACACCAATAGCTACATTAACCGTTTTAAAAGAAATGATTGTAGATCCATTTTATGATTATGGTCCTAACGACAAAGGAATAGGGTTGCAATTATTCAGCTCTATAAAAACCGTTTTAAGTGGGTTTTTATTAGGTTCTCTAGTAGCCATTCCATTAGGAATATTAATTGGTGCCAACAAAATATGCAAACTCGTATTTTATCCTATTGTTCAGTTGTTAAAACCCGTTTCGCCTTTAGCTTGGTTTCCAATCGGATTAGTGGTTTTTAAAGATACTGGAATGGCAACTATTTTTATTGTATTTATTACATCCTTATGGTCAACGTTAATCAACACCTCTTTTGGTGTTGCTTCAATCCCTCAAGACCATAAAAATGTAGCAAAAGCCTTTGGGTTTTCAAAGAAAAGATATTTAACCAAAATATTATTTCCATATAGTTTACCTCATATTATTACAGGTTTGCGTCTAAGTATTAGTGTAGCTTGGTTGGTCATTGTAGCAGGTGAAATGTTATCTGGTGGTGCTGGTATTGGTTTTTTTGTTTGGGATAGCTGGAATGCTTTAAGCCTTGAAAGAGTAATATCGGCCATTATAATTATTGGAGTAGTCGGATTATTATTAGATAGAATATTCACTTATATCGAAAGCAAAGTAGCATATTAAAAAGCGGGAAGTTAGGAGTTGGAAGTGGGAAGATTAGAAGATTCCTAGTATCCAACTTCCCACTCCCATCTCCCAACAACTAAAATTAAAAAATATGAGTTATTTAGAAATAAAAGATTTGGAAATTTCGTTTCCAACCCCAAAAGGAAAATATGTTGCCGTAACCGATGTCAATCTTTCTATAAAAAAAGGAGAAATCATCTCCATCATTGGACATTCAGGATGTGGTAAATCGACTATAATGAATGCTATTGCTGGAATGCTAACTCCAACAGGAGGTACGGTAGAACTAGATGGTAAAATAATAAAAGGTCCAGGCCCAGATAGAGGAATCGTTTTTCAAAATTATTCCTTATTACCTTGGTTATCGGTTCACGAAAACATTTTTCAAGCTGTTGATTCTGTGATGAGTTGTTCTGCTAAAGAAAAACACGAAATCGTAGATTACAATCTTAAAATGGTTAATTTACTAGAACACAGAGATAAATTACCAGGACAATTATCCGGTGGTATGAAGCAAAGAGTAGCCATCGCAAGAGCTTTCGCCATTAATCCTGGAGTGTTATTATTAGATGAGCCTTTCGGAGCCTTAGACGCTTTTACAAAAAGCTCGATGCAACTCGAAGTCTTGAAATTATGGAATTTGAATAACAGAGACAAAACCATTGTTATGATTACGCATGATATTGAAGAAGCCTTGTTTTTATCGGATCGGATTGTGGTGATGAGTGATGGTCCTGCAGCAACAATCCGAGAAATTGAAGACGTACATTTGCCAAGACCTAGAAACAAAATCGAAATCGTAAAATTACCAGAATATATAGAGCTTAGAGACCGACTATTACATCTGTTAACGGACAAATTCTCTATTGAAGATATGGATATGGTTTATAAAAAATAGTTTGGATTTAATTTGGTTTAGTGATGAATTCCCTGTTATGATTTTTCGTAGCAGGGTTTTTTAAATAAAATAAAAGAGATATGATAAATACAATTTTTGATTTTGTAGGATCCAATCAGGGAGAATGGAAGGTTACCACAATGACTACTCTAAAAGGAGATGCGCTTACTCCCATAACCCATTTACAAAAAATAGCCAGTACGCTGGAACAATCTGCTAGTGGAATTTGGTCACTAAAAGGAGTAATAAGCAATTTGCGCTATACCGAAAAAGAAGATAAGGAAAAATTGGTAGCGATTCAAGAAGATTTAGGGCGACCTCAAGCTACTTTAGGTGCTTTTATTCCGATTCGGAAATCGGAAGCTTGGTGGAATTTAGCCCAAGATGAGCGCCGAAAAATTATGGAAAACAAATCGCAGCACACCCATACCGGAATGAAATATTTACCTGCCATAGCCCGAAAATTATTTCATTCGCGTGATATTGGTCAGCCCTTTGATTTCTTGACGTATTTTGAATATGCCCCCAACGATGCCGATGCTTTTGAAGAACTTTTGTACGCGCTAAGAAGCACCGAAGAATGGACTTATATTGATCGTGAAGTGGATATACGGTTGACGAAATAGTGTATTAAAAAAAATGGCTTTAGTAAAATTTTAATGGTAAAATATAAAGTTCATTTGTTTTGTCATTCCTGTAAAGGTTACTTAATTCGGTAACTTAATGACATTGCCCACCCGAATCCTTTCGGGTGGTTAATTGAATAGTTATTTTCTAGATTTACCAAGCATAAACAACTTCAAAAAAAAGAGGATACTGAATCCTCTTGATTCCGATAGCTATCGGGACTCTAAAAACTTTACGATAACTCCATAGTGTTCACGGCAGGTAATCGGTTCCAGCTTGTCTGCCATGGCGGATTCAACACGAGTTTCATTGTTCGGCTTGCAGCCGCAACGAAACCCTAGCTGTTGGCAGATATTGCCTTTATTTATTCGTTTAATAATTTTTCAACTTCTTTCTGTAAAACAGGTAAATTCAGAATCACAATTCCCCAAATCACATCGTCTGATACAGAATCATATCCGTGAATTATTCTATTTCTTACGTCAACTATTTTTCTTGAATTTGAAATTTCTATTTTGCTTTCTACTTTTAATATTCGACTCATTGCTTCGCCAATAATTTCTACATTTCTTTCAACTGCTCGCTTTGTTCGCAAATCATTTTGATAAATTTAAAATATTTTTGGCGTTTCAACATAGTAACTTTCTATTTCGTTAATTGAACTTAAAATGTCAAATAACCAAGTTTTAATATCATTATCCATAAATCAGTTTTTTGTTTTGATTTAAAGTTTTTATGAAATATGGATTTTTGATCGCTTTCTGTTCCAATAAGTCAATATTCCTTTTAAATATGTTTTCCAACGAGAATTTCAGTTCGTAATAATTATCTCCATAATCTAGTACGTCTAATTGTTGGAAATCAACAATTAAATCTACGTCGCTTTCATTATTAAATTTATCTGTCAGAACCGAACCAAAAGCATATAATGACTTAACTTTATTTGTTTTACACAATTCAGTTATATCTTTACTATAATTTTCTATTAAGTTCATTTTTTTCATTTAGCTAATTTACAAAAAATGTTTGAATTGAAAGAAGATTTTTCTTTTTTACGATTTTTTCTGGCATTTCTGCCAACGTCAGTTCGTCTAAAAACCTTTCTTTATTTTTTGATAAAAAATGACGTAAATAGAGTTGATTTAAACTAAAAAATATCACTACTAACCGACTAATATTTTTTAAAACAAAGGGCTACTTTTAACAGTAAGCCCTTTTTTCATACTTTTCGAGTGACTAAAAACCAAAAGTAATGAGTTGTAAAGATATTGAAAAAAAGTTTGTCGGTCAGCCGAT
>JANMZS010000066.1:0-6895 GCA_031383535.1 Flavobacterium sp. | reverse complement strand
CCATTGGTAAGCAGGTGTTGTTCCTCCGTTAGTTGGAATAGCAGTAAAAGTCACACTGGTTCCAGAACATATAGTAGTTGCGTTGGCACTAATAGCAACACTGGCTGGTAAATTAGGATTTACCGTCATGGTAATCGTATTCGAAGTTGCAGGAGAACCTGTTAAACAAGGCGTTGCGTTAGAGGTTAAAACACAAGTAACTAAGTCTCCGTTTGCTAGGGCACTGTTGGTATAGGTTGTGCTGTTGGTTCCTACATTGGCTCCATTCAATTTCCATTGGTAAGCAGGTGTTGTTCCTCCGTTAGTTGGAACAGCAGTAAAAGTCACAATGGTTCCAGAACATATAGTAGTTGCACTGGCACTAATAGCAACACTAGCAGGTAAATTAGGATTTACCGTCATGGTGATCGTATTCGAAGTTGCAGGAGAACCAGTTAAACAAGGCGTTGCATTAGAAGTTAAAACACAAATTACAGAGTCTCCGTTTGCTAAGGCACTGTTGGTGTAGGTTGTGCTGTTGGTTCCCACATTAGCTCCATTTAATTTCCATTGGTAAGCAGGTGTTGTTCCTCCGTTAGTTGGAACAGCAGTAAAAGTAACACTAGTTCCAGAACATATAGTAGTTGCACTGGCACTAATAGCAACACTAGCTGGTAAATTAGGATTTATAGTTACACTAGCAGTATTATTGCTGCTAATTGTAGTTAAACATCCAGAACCAGAAGCTAAATTTGTTATTGTGATATTTGTTGTTCCAATATTTAATGAAGGTGTAGTAAATGTTCCTGTACCAGGGCTTCCAGCTGTAAATATCATAGTAGCAGTATTTCCTGTTGAAACAGTTGCTCCAGCTAGATCATAGGTTACTGTGTATGTCCCTGAAGCTAATGATGTAGAGCGTAAGGTTACTACTGAGGTAGAGGTTCCACAAAAAGGCCCTGTAGCAGTAGCAGCTGCTGTAAGCGCATAGGTTGGACAGCTCCAAGTTACGATTACTTGACCATCAGCTCCTGCTTTTGAAGTTCCTCCACCTTCACATCGTCCACCACCACCAGCACCAGGAAATCCACCTGCTGTTGCATCAGGATTATTAGGAGTGTTATCACCTAGGACACTAGCTCCAAGTCCACCCGTACCTGTACCCGTACCTCCAGGAGTACCTGCAGCAGCGTTAACACCATTAGCTCCAGGATTACCATTAGCTGTTGTAAAAGCTGATCCACCACCACCACCACCAGATTCATTATTTCCACCACCTTGGTTAGGTCTAGCATCTCCTCCTTTACCTCCTGCCCATGCAGCTGTGACAACACCAGTAACCGTTTGTACAGTTCCACCAGCACCACCAGTTCTACTACTGCTAAAAGATAAACCACCATTTGCGGTAACTGTATTTGAACCACTAACTATTCTTGAATAATTGCCAGGAGCCACTGTTGGAGTTCCTATTGTACCTCCCGCACCAACGGTAACTGTCATAGTACTTCCTCCTGTAAGACCAGTAAGTACCGCTTTGGTATAGGCACCACCACCACCAGCACCAGCAGCACCAATAATGCCTGAACCACCACCACCAGCGCCCCATAAATCAATTGTTAAGCTCGTGACTCCAGCAGGAACAGTGAATGTATAGGTACCAGCTGTGCTGTATGTTTGAGTAGTTTGAGAAACGCAAAATAGAGTATAGAATAAAAATACTAGCGTTAGTAATGATTTTCTTTGAAGTTGGATATAATTTTCCATGTTGCGAGGGTATAAAAAATCAATAGTAATTATTGTTTGATTCTAATAAATTTGAGTTAGTGAATTGCTATTTTTTATAGTTATTTTGATATCAATTTAGGAATTCAAAAATATAAAAAATCATTCACAAATATCGATTAAATACACAAATAATCGATAAAATACACAATTTTGTATTTATAATTAAGAATTAGTTTACAGTATTTTTATTTTAAGCGATTTGAAATAAAAATTTAACTTCAACTCACTCTTTTTTAGGGATTTATACCATTTGCTATTGGACTATTTTAATATGTTTTTGGTGTTTAATGGTATCTTTTCTAATAAAAGTCTTTTTCTGAGACTTCTCAATTGGTATAATTTAATCTCTTTAGGTTTAATTCCTCGTGACTCTGCTTCGATTTTTTGACACAGACCTGTTTGCCGACAGGCAGGTTTTACAAATTAACACAGCTTTTTTTGTGCAAATTTACTTCGTCAGTTCGCTAACGCTCGGCTGTGGAATCTGTGTTATACCATTTTAGTTTTAATTGTCTGTAATAGAAATTTGTCATTTCGACGCAGGAGAAATGACAGAACAACATAAATTTTTCCGGTGAATTTAAAGCCTATTTGGTATTATTCTCATCAATACCTTTAGGACTCTGCCCCGAGGTAGTTTAATGTGTTTGATCTGATTCAGATGCTATATCTATAATTTTTAGGTTTCTTTTTTTGATAATTAGTTATTTTTTCATGTCAATATTTATCAATAAATAAGGTGGTTTTTATTATTTAATTTAAAAAAAATGATTGTTTATATGTAAGAATATACGTTAAATAAATGTTAAATACTGCGCTTTATCCTATATTTTTTCACTTTATCGATGTTTTTGTTTGCCGTTTATCGATTATTATTATAGGTTTGTATTTTATAAGTAAAATAGGAAAGTTTAATATGTAATCAGTTATCGAATAATTAATTCTGGAATGTAGTATTAGACTAAGAAATTATATTTAGCGCTCAAATCAAATTTTATGAAAACAATTTTTAACCATACAAAAAAGGCAATAAGAGTATTAATTTTGTTGAGTTTATTGTTTGCTGTTTCGTATAGTAAGGCCGCAACAATTACCAGTACGGCTACTGGTGGTACTTGGTCAACAGGATCCACTTGGATTGGAGGCGTCGTGCCAGCTACTGGCGATACCGTGATAATTGCCACAACAGGAACTGGTGCTGTTAATATTTCAGCTAGTGTAACTCAAACTGCTGCAGGATCAGTAACCATTAATAATGGGGCTATTCTTACGACTAGTGGTGGTGCAATTACTTTTGGTGCGTTTACTATTGCTAGTGGAGGAACTGCAACGATTAGACGAAAAACAACAGTTCTTGGTGCAACAACTATTTCGGGAACAATAAATTTTTCGTCTACTGTTACAAATGCTCGTGCAATTACTTTTACAGGAGATGTTACATTAAATAGTGGAGCCGTTTGGACTACACCCTCCTCTGGACTTGGAGCAAATAACACGTATAAATTTGGAGGGAATTTTGTTAATAATGCAACTACATTTAATGCGTTGGGTACGGGATTACACTCTTTTACTGGAGCTACAAAAACCATTAGTGGATCGACTATTACTTCAATTTCTTCTAGCTTAACTTTTACGGGTGCTTACACTAATAATGGAATTATTAGCTGCTCCAAAACACTTACAGTTACAGGAGTAACCTTAACCAATAACGGAACAATTAGTGTCACAACTGCATTGTCAGGAACGGGAGGGGTAACTCAAGGAACAACAGGAGTGTTGAATGTTAAAGGAACTTCGTCCATAACAACATTAACAGCTTCAGCAACAGGGAATACTGTAAATTATACTGGAGTTACTACACAAACAATACATAGTAATACATATTATAACCTAACATTAAATGGAAGTGGTACTGCTACTTTACAATCAGGAACAACAGCTATTGGAGGAAATTTAACTTTAAGTGGTACTGTTGCCACAACTACAGCTGCTAATTTGGCTATATCTGGAAATTTAGTTGTTGGAATGGGAACTACATTAACCACTGGTTCAACATTTACACTAGGCGTGACAGGAACTAGTTCAGTAACCGGCACACTAACACTTGGAGGTACTGGAACAAAGACATTTACTGGAGATGTAACACTTAATTCTGGAAGTGTATGGAATGAAACAGGTATAGCTACGATAAATTATGCAGGAAGCATTACAAACAATGCTACTTCCTTTATTGCCAATACTGGAACACATACTTTTAGCGGTACTACAAAAACAATAAGTGGAACAACTCCAATAACTATTCCAACGGCAACTTTTACGGGATCTTATACAAATAATGGAACACTAACCACCACAACAGCTATAGCAGGTTCAGGAGGATTGACTCAAGGATCAGCTGGTATTTTAAATATTGGCGGAACAATTGGAATTACAACATTAAATGCCTCTGCCGCTGGTAATACTGTAAATTATACTGGAGCAGCACAAACGGGATATGTAACTACCTATAGCAACCTTACTTTGTCAGGTTCTGCAGCTAAAACATTTGCTACATCTCCAACTATAAATGCTATACTTTCTTTGGAAGGGACAGCGTCAGTAGTTGTAACTACTGGAGTAGTAACTTATGGCGGAACAGCAATCTTACAGTATAATAAAACAACATCTTTTACTGCAACTACTGAAGAATGGATATCACCATTTTTGGCAACAGGAGGAATTATAATTAAAGATACAGGTGCAATTACAACACCAGGGAATGTTCAAATTGGAAATAACACAAGCGTTCCCTTAAACGTTAATACAGGTGCTACCTTAACAACAGGATCAAATAGTATTACTTTTCATGGTGATTTTATAAATGAAGGTACATTAGCAGGTGGTTCTGGAAACATAACAATTGCAGGAACAACAGCAACACAGTCTATTGCAGGGTTTACAACTACAGGAACTGTTACCTTAACCAAAACAGCAGGTACGGCAACATTTATAGCGAATGTAAATGGTAATGCTTTTACAATTAATGGTTCAGGAGGTACATTAAATTTAGGGATAGGTTTGACACATACTTTTACTGGAGTAGTAACACTTACAGCAGGTAGCTTAAACGGAGGAAGTAGTACACTAAACGAAAATGCTGTAAGTACTACAGCTTGGAATGGAACAGGAAGTGTGTATACACCTGCTAGTGGTACAGTAAACTTTGGTGCTACTGGTAATCAAACAATTGCAGCTAATTCTACGTTTAATAACTTGTCTTTTTCTAATTCAGGAATAAAAACATTTGCCAATGCAACCACTATAAATAATAATTTATCTATAAGTGGAACCGCAGTTGCAAATCTAGGAACAGGTTTGATACATAATTCAAATTCACTTACTCTTGGAGGGTCAAGTCAGGCAGTGGGAACATGGGGTTCAACTGCATCAACCGCTACAAATAAAAATGCTACTTGGTTTGGTTCATCGGCTACGGGGACTCTTAATGTGAATTGTTTAGCACCATCACCACCAACGAGTGGAGGAAATCGGACTATTTGTTCTAGTGAAACTATCCCGACACTTACCGCAACAGTGAGCGCTGGTCAAACGATAGATTGGTACAATCAGGCAAGTGGAGGAACTCTTCTTCAGTCAGACTCTACATCTTATACGCCATCTGCTACAGGAACTTATTATGCAGAAACTAAAATTACAGCAACTGGTTGCTTAAGTGTCACAAGAACAGGAGTTGTCTTAACTATCAATTCTAATCCAACTTTGTTTTCATTAACCGGAAGTGCAATTTGTGCAAGTCCCGGAGGTAACGGGACTATTACTTCAGCAAGTTCTCAAAGTGGAGTGAATTATCAATTGTATAATTCTAGTAATGCAACTGTTCAGAGTGCTAAGTCAGGTACTGGTGCTGCATTAAATTGGACAGGATTGTCTGCAGGAACAGGATATTATATAAAAGCAACAAATACAACTAGCGGTTGTTTTTCAACAAGTGCCACAGTGGATATTGTTACTAATGCGAATCCGATAGCCCTTGTATTAACGGGTGATTTAATATGTACTATTCCAGGTGATAATGGAATTATAACTTCATCAACATCTGAAACTGGTGTAAATTATCAGTTGTATGATTCAACAAATACAATGATTCAATCAGCACAAACAGGAACAGGTATTGGTTTAACTTGGCCATCTTTGATTGCAAGTAATGGGTATTATGTAAAAGGAACGAACTCCTCGACAGGTTGTGCTTCTTCGAATAGTAATGCGGTGAATGTAACTATAGTGGCAAATCCAGCTGCACTCGTTTTATCAGGAAGTACTATATGTGCCAGTCCAGGTGATAATGGAATTATAACCACATCGACTTCGGTACTAGGGGTATTTTATCAGTTGTTTGATAATCTTGATATTGATATTGGTCTATCAATCGAAGGAACAGGAGTAGGGCTTAGCTTTACAGGAGTTTCTATTGGGACAGGATATTATGCCGTTTCAACAAATGCGACTGGTTGTTATTCTGGAAATAGCAATTTAGTGAATATTGGAACAATCGCAAACAATACAGTAGGAACTGCTTCATCTACACCAACTTTGTCTATAAATACAGCATTGACAAATATAACGCATACAAGTACAGGAGCAACAGGTATTGGGACTGCAACAGCTTTGCCGACAGGAATAACAGCTGCTTGGGCATCAAATACTATTACTATAAGTGGTACACCAACAGTGAGCGGTACTTTTAACTATAGCATACCCTTAACTGGGGGTTGCGGTAGTTTGAATGCCACAGGAACCATTACAGTAACCGGTATTACCCCAACTATTGGGACTTTTACGGTTTCAACCAAGAATTACGGTGATGCCGCCTTTACATTAACGGCACCAACATCAAATAGTTCGGGAGCATTTACTTATACCAGTAGCAATACTTTGGTAGCAACTATTAGTGGCACAACGGTAACTATCGTTGGAGCAGGAACAGCTACTGTTACAGCCACTCAAGCGTCTAATGGGAATTATACTTCAGGAACAGCCACAGCTACATTCACCGTAAATACAATTGCCCCAACTATTGGGACTTTTACGGTTCCAACCAAGAATTATGGTGATGCCGCCTTTACATTAACGG
>JANMZS010000022.1:0-3654 GCA_031383535.1 Flavobacterium sp. | reverse complement strand
CTTTAGGCTGATTAATCATATTTTTATATGTGCGTTGAATACACTATAAATATACTGATTTTCAGCCTATTAATCTAATTTTAAAGAAGAAATTTCTTTCTTTTTTAGTTGGTTTTTCAACCCTTGATTCGCATTTATAATTGATTTATTTGATAATCCAAATTTAGAATATATATGTGCTAATGATAATCAAGTAGAAACATACGAATTCATAAAGAAATCACTGGGTTACTTCAATTATCATGTTAATTCCTATTGTTCCTTCACTCCAGGAGGTGCTTTTTACACCATTCAAGGCAATCAAAAACTAGATAGCAACAATAATGGTTGTGATGCTCTAGATACTGCTGTTCCAAATTTAAAGTTTACTATAACTGATGGTACCACAACAGGAAGTTTAATATCCAACGCTTCGGGTAATTATTCTATTCCTGTTCAAGGAGGAACGCACACAATTACACCAAAATTTGAAAATCCTACATATTATACGGTTTCACCATCAACAGTAAATGTGACTTTCCCCATACAAACGAGTCCGTTTACCCAAAATTTTTGTATCACGGCTAATGGAGTTCGTCCTGATTTAGAGGTTACATTATTGCCATTGCAACCCGCCAGACCGGGTTTTGATGCCAAATATAAACTGGTGTATAAGAACAAAGGAAATACAACTCAATCGGGTTCAGTTAATCTAACGTTTAATGATGCGGTTTTAGATTTGGTAGTGGCTAATCCTATCGCAACTACCCAAACTACAAATACTTTATCTTGGAATTTTACCAATTTACAACCTTTTGAAACCCGTGAAATTACGTTCACGATGAATGTAAATTCACCAATGGAAACTCCGGCCGTAATCAATGGCGATATTTTAAACTTTGGCACCGCAATAACATCATCAGCTACAGACGAAACCCCAACAGACAATACGTTTACTTTCAATCAAACGGTGGTAGGTTCGTATGACCCTAACGACAAAACTTGTTTGGAAGGTTCTGTAATTACTCCAGCGTTGATTGGTCAATATGTGCATTACACGATTCGTTTTGAAAAATACTGGAACTTTCGCAGCCACCAATGTAGTAATAAAAGATATGATTGATTTGTCCAAATTTGATATTTCGACTTTGGTGCCAACGAGTGCCAGTCACTCGTACACCACCAGAATTTCTGATGGAAACAAAGTAGAATTTATCTTCGAAAAAATCAATCTTCCTTTTGATGATGCGAATAATGACGGTTATATCGCTTTCAAAATCAAAACCAAATCCACATTAGTCGTTAACGACAGCTTTACAAACGAAGCCAATATCTATTTCGATTATAATTTCCCGATTTTGACCAACAAAGCGACCTCGACTTTCAAAACGTTGAGAACTCCAGATTTTGATTTTACTAGGTATTTTACGGTATACCCAAATCCTGCAAAAGCCGATTTGAACATCGCTGTAAAAGAAGCGATAAACATAAAATCTATGAGTGTTTATAATACTTTAGGACAATTGGTTTTGGCTTTGCCTAATGCTGAAAAAGTGGCAAAAATTGACGTTTCGAGTTTGAAATCAGGAAATTATTTTCTTCAAATTAAAACCGATAAAGGAAGTTCGAGTTCGCAGTTTGTGAAGGAGTAACAATAATCAAAATATAAAAATAAGCCACGAATTCACGAATTGTACAATTGTAATTCGTGAATTTGTGGCTTTAAAACCATCCGAAAATTATCGTTTCAAAGTGAAATGCCCTTTTGCTTCGCGTCCATCATCTAATTTTATGCTGTACCAATAGTCGTCACTATCTAAATTTAAACCATTAAATGTACCATCCCAGCCTTGACCTGAACCAGAAATTTGCTTGATGAGTTTTCCGTATCGGTCAAAAATATAAATTATAGCGTTAGGATAAAAAGTAGTGTTTAGTCCTTTTACATTCCAAAAATCATTGATACCATCGTTGTTTGGAGTAAAGAATTTTGGCATTCCCACTACGGCTATGGTTTCTGAAACAAATCCACATCCATTTTTGTCATTAACTACTATTTCGTGAATTCCAGCAGGAACATTGGTAAAAAAATTAGAATCTTGTATAGCTCCGCTCATACCGTCAATGCCATATTCATAATCACCAGAGCCGCTAACCGTTATTGTAATGGTATTGTTATCTGACAAGTCAATATTTTCAATATTTGTAATTGTGGCTATATTTGATGGAGTTACTTTTATCGTTCTGGTTCTGCTACATCCAAAGCTAGTAGAAACTAAAACTTTATAAATTCCCCCTGCGCTTGCTGTTAGAACATCGTTAGTTTCAGTGGGTAAAATGACGCCGTTTTTTGACCAAACATAATTATAACTCGATGGTGGAGCACCATCATTAATACCGGCATCAATATCAACCGAAAAACTGGGTAGGTTAGTGCAAATTAACTCATCTTCACTACTATCAGTATTTAAATTTATTTTAGGTAATGGTCTGACATTTAAGGTTATAAATGGACCAAGTCCATAACAGTCATTAGTGAGATTACTGTCAATTCGTACCCAAATATCTTGTGTATTTATTATTATGTTTCTATAATTTGAAATAGTTGTTATTTCATTTATTTCTGATAATGCATCAGCTTCTGTCTTGTAATATTTTATAGAATAATTAGAATTCGGTGTTGGTAAAATACTTAGAATGTCTGTAGTTACACTTTGAAAATCAAATATAGAAAAACCGTCAATGTCACTTGGATTTTTGTCGTCACAAACATTAAAATCTCTATGAAAACTTGCAGCATTGATATGAGTTGCTGAGACTAGTAAAGTTATTTGGGATATTGAATAACATCCGTTGGCATTTACAACTCTAGCCCAAACATTCATTGAGTTGGGAATTGTATTGATAAAAGAAAGTGGAGATGTAATTAATTGTAATGGATTAGCAGTATTGGCACCTGGTAAAGTAGTATAATAGGTAAAAGTTTCGTTGGAAAAATTACTTGATATTGTATTATTTTTTACAGTTAAATTAAATGAAGTTATTCCATCTAAATCATCATCGCATTGAACAATAGTGATATTATTAACAATAGGTAAAGTGTAAATAGATAAGGTAGTTGCAGCTGAAACTAATCCACAAGAATTTCCTATTTTGTTCAATTGAACTCGATATTGAAAACCGTTCATTGAATTTGAAACACTAGTTATTAGAAGTGATTTGGTAGTAGCTCCTGAATAAGTAGTGTTATTATTAATGTTATTCCAAAGAGTTCCATTAGTTGAAATTTGCCATTGATAAGAATCAACTCCATTATCGGCAATTGTAATACTAGTATTTTGTAATTCACAGGTGGTAGAGGCATTAGGTTGTGTAGTAATTATTATGGGAGAAGCTATTGTATAATTTGGATTGGGATTTGTATACCCACTGGCACTAGTAACTAAGCCATTTATATTTACAGTTACAGGTGGATTTCCGAGAATACCATCATTGTTGGGGTCTAAAAAACCAGCTTCAATCACGTCATTGCACTTATCATTATCACTGTCTAATTCGATATGGTTTTTTATACCATCAGCATCCGTATCGGCAATGGTATAGTTACTAGTGCCAGTGGGTATACAAATCCCAATCCAAATTATACAATAGCTTCTCCCATAATAATTACTACAC
>JANMZS010000008.1:0-2492 GCA_031383535.1 Flavobacterium sp. | reverse complement strand
GACTATTTCAAAATTACAACAAGCCGTAAGATTAAGTTGTCAAATTCAAATAAACCACGAATCGTCATTAAATTTTCAGCTTGATCATTTACTGCTTTGGCATAAACATCATAACTATCCTGATCACTTAATCTTACGGCTTGTTGTAATTTTGAAATAGTCAAAGGGTTAAACATGTGTCTTTCACCATTTCGTCTCCATCTGTAATCTCCACCAATATTTAATCCTAATCTGTTTGGTATTAAATTATCAGGGTAAGCATATTTGTATCTTTCGGTTATTTCTTTTTCAATTTCGTATAATCCAATACCTTCAATTCTTGAAGTAGTATAAGGGAAATATTTTTGAACAAATTTAGAGTTGAAACCAACAATCTCAAAAATTTGAGAACCTCTATAGGAATGCAAAGTAGAAATCCCGATTTTATTCATGATTTTTAATATTCCAGAGCCAATCGCTTTATTGAAATTATCTACCGCTTTTTGTTCACTAATTCCAGTAATGAAACCTTCTTGAACTTGAACTCGAATAATTTCATTGACCATATATGGATTGATAGCACTGGCGCCATATCCAAATAAAGTAGCGAAATGGTGTGGTTCACGTGGTTCAGCAGATTCAATAATAATATCAAAATACGAACGCTTACGCAAACGATTCATCTGATGATTTACATAAGAACAAGCTAATAAAGAAGGAATAGGAGCGAAGTCTTTATTAACGCCTCGATCTGAAAGAATAATAATGTTATTCCCTTTGTCTAAAGCTTTGGTAATTTGAGTAATTATATTTTCTAAAGCATCTTCTAGTCCATTTAATCCTTTTCCTTTTGGATATAATATTTCAATAGTTTCAGCTTTGAAATTATCTACAGCAATAGTTCTGATTTTCTCTAAATCTCTGTTAGAAATTACTGGATTTTGAATTCGTAACTTACGGCATTGTTTACTAGAAATATCAAAAATATTTCTGTCTTGACCTAACGCCAAGCTGATATCGGTTACAATTTCTTCACGAATTCCATCCAAAGGCGGATTGGTAACTTGAGCAAAAAGTTGTTTAAAATAGTTAGCAACTAGCTGCGGTCTGTCAGACAAAACAGCCAAAGGAGTATCAGTTCCCATCGACCCTAAAGCTTCCTTACCAGATTGCGCCATTGGCGTAATCATATCCTGAATATCTTCTAAAGTATAGTTAAATAAACGCTCTCTAGTTTTCAAATCGATAGTTTCGATAGGGCAAACTTCAGAAGTGGCAGGTACATCTTTAAGGTTTAAACGGTATTGATTTAACCATTCTTTATAGGGACGTTCAGAAACAATTTTGCTTTTAATTTCTTCATCATTGATGATGCGCCCTTCGTTCATATCCACTAAGAACATTTTTCCGGGCTCTAATCTACCATGACTTTCCACATCTTCGGGAGCTACTTCAACCACTCCAATTTCAGAAGCCATAATTAGTTTGCCACTTTTAGTAACAGTATACCGAGAAGGTCTTAAACCATTTCTGTCTAGCAAAGCACCTACATAATCTCCATCACAAAATGGTACAGATGCAGGACCATCCCAAGGCTCCATGATACAAGCATTGTATTCATAGAATGCTTTTCTTTCTTCAGACATGGTTTTGTGTTTTTCCCATGCTTCAGGAATCATCATCATCATTACTTCTGGAAGAGTCCTTCCTGTGTGCATCAATAGTTCAACAACCATATCCATAGAAGCCGAATCTGATTTACCGGGTAAGATAATTGGAAATAGTTTGTCAATTTGCGGTCCGAAAATGTCACTTTTCATGATTTCTTCACGAACTCTCATTCTACTTATGTTTCCTCTTAAGGTATTAATCTCACCATTTTGACACATGTATCTAAAAGGTTGAGACAATTCCCAAGTAGGCATTGTATTGGTTGAGAAACGTTGGTGTACTAAAGCTAAACGAGTAACCAAATCGGTTTGTTGTAAATCAGTATAATAAGGACCAATATCCTCAGGCATAATTATACCCTTATATATCAAGGTTGTAGTAGACAAGCTAGGAACATAAAAATACGAAGATTCAGAAATTTTTGAATTGGCAATGAAATGCTCAGTAATTTTACGCGCAGCGTAGAGCTTAGCTTTAAAAACCGCTTCCTCAATTGGTTCTTTTTTACCTATAAATAATTGCTCAATTTTTGGTTCTGAAGCTAAAGCAATCGGTCCTAGTTGTGAAGAATCAACAGGTACTTCTCTCCATCCTAAAACAGAAAGTCCTTGAGCTTTAATTTCTTTTTCAAATGTTTCTTTACAAAAATCATATTGATTTTCTGTTTTAGGCAAAAAAACCATCCCAACAGCATATTCTCTTGCAGCTGGTAATTTGAATGTACAAACCCTATTAAAATATTCATAAGGTATGTCAATCATTAACCCTGCTCCATCTCCGGTTTTTCCATCAGCACTTACACCTCCACGGTGTTCTAATCGAACTAGAATTTCAAGTGCATC